>JAQULY010000574.1 GCA_028718445.1 Kiritimatiellia bacterium | reverse complement strand
GTCAGCCCGAAGCCGTGCCTTCGGCGGGCCTGACGGCGCGCATCATGGCGGCACTGCCGGAATCCGACGCTGCGCCGCGCTCGGCGCCGGCCTGGGCGCCTGCGCTGGGGTTGGCGCTGGCGGCCGCGCTGGTCGCTGTGGCGGGGTACATGACCGTTAGCATGCACCCGCCTGCAAGCGGTGAGGGCGTCATGGCGGCCGGGGCCTCCGATGCCGCGGAATGGCTGGTGGCGCAACAGGAGGCAGACGGTTCCTGGCGGCCGTCGCGCACCGGCGGCCACGACGCCTACCAGCCCGCCGTCACGGCGCTGGCGCTGCTGGCTTTGCAGTGTCAGTCCCCGGACAAACACGCGGCCGCGATCGCGCGCGGCACGCAGGCGTTGCTGGCGATGCAGGCGCCGGACGGGTCGTTCGGCAAGGCGGCGGGCGCGAAGCAGTATAACCACGCCATTGCCACGTACGCACTCCTTTCACTGGTCCAGCGGCCGGATGTACCCTCCAACGGCCGCGCGGCGCTGGACCGCGCCATCGCGTTCACGCGCGGCACTCAGAATTCTGGGGGAGGTTGGGATTACAGTCTCGACGGTCCCGGCAACACGGCGCTCTCGGTCTGGCAACTTGGCGTGCTGGCGCAGGCCGCCGCTCAGGGCTGGGGCGATGCCGATGGACACTTGCGGCGCGGTCTGGCCTGGTTGCGCGGACAAGCGCGCGGCGACGGTCACTTTGGCTACCGTCAGCCGGGCGTGCCGTCGCCGGGATGCGACGGCCTCACCCTCACGGCCATGGCCGCCGCCACGCTGCTGAGCGCCGCGCGCCAATATCCGGAACTGACACAAGTGGCGCAGACCTCTATCGGCGCGCTGCGCCGGCAGGGCGGGGCGGCACCCAATGCCACGCCGGACTACTACCGCGACTACTTCGTGTCGCGGGCTTTTGCGCTGGCCGCGGATCGGGCCGCCGCCGCGGGTATTGCGCGCACAGTGGCGGCACGCCGCCAGCGCGACAGTGTCGTTCGCACCTACTGGAGCGCCAACGATCGCTGGGGCGCCACCGGGGGCGATCTCTACGCCACCGCCATGGCCATGCTGACCGGTGGTCCGGCCTGAGCACAATGGGATGGCCGTGCCTTGACGGGGCCATCCGGGCATGGTAGGGTCCGTCGCATGGGTTATAACCCATAGAAGGGTGGCGGACGAGGATGCGCGCGATCGTGTACCATGGGCCCGGCGACTTGCGGTTGGAGGATCGGCCCGAGCCGCGGCGCACGGACAACAATCTTGTGGCGGCGGTCCGCGGCTGTGCCCTGTGCGGAACGGACTTGAAACTGGCGACGGTGGGGAACCCGCGCTGCCATCCTCCGCGCATCGTCGGGCACGAGATGGTCGGCACGGTGATCCATGTCGGAAGCGCCGTGGCGGGGTTCGCGGTGGGTGACCGCATTACGCTGGCGACAACCGTGGCGTGCGGCACTTGCGCCGAGTGCGCAGCGGGTCTGGGTAATCTGTGCGGACGCAGCGAGCCGATTAGCTACGATCACGACGGGGCGCTGGCAGAATTCATCGCAATTCCGCCTGGGGCGTTGCGCGGCGGGAACGTCATAAAGGTTCCACCGGGCCTGTCCGACGATGCGGCCTGTCTGAGCGAGCCGCTGAGTTGCGCCATCAATGCCCAGCGGCTCGCAGGTGTGCGTCCCGGCGATGCGGTGGTGATCGTGGGTGGCGGGGCGCTGGGGGCGCTCCATGCGGTACTGGCGCTTGCCACCGGCGCAGCCAAGGCGCTTGTCGTCCAGCGTTCGGAGCCGCGCGTCTCGATGTTGCGACGTTTGCCGGGAGTGCAAGTCACCAGCGCGGGCGGCGGCGAACTGCTGGATTACGTCAGGCGCGAGACGGCGGGCCGGGGCGCGGATGTGGTTGTAGTGTGCGCGCCGTCGCGCGAGGCGCAGGAGGAGGCGTTGGCGCTGGCCCGGAAGGGTGGCGCGATCAGTCTTTTCGCCAGTCTGCCCAAGGGCGACTCGGCGATTACGCTCGACAGCCGCCTGATTCATTATAGCGAGCTGCGCGTGGTGGGTGCTTCCGATTCGCGTCCCGAGCACGTGCGGGCGGCGGTGGATCTGCTGGCCGCGCACCAACAGGAGTGCACGCGCGTGATCACACACCGGCTCCCGCTTGAGGAGTTCGCCAGCGCGCTGGACCTGATGAAGCGCAAGCAGGCGCTCAAGATCGTGCTGGGCATGGAGGCACGCGCATGAAATTGCAGGATCGCGTCGCTGTTGTGACCGGCGGGGCCGGCGGCCTGGGCGCCGCCATCGGACAGGCGTTCCTGGCCGAGGGCGCCCGTGTGGCCTTCTGCGACCTGAATGGCGCGGGAGCCGAGCGAACCGCCGCGCAGGCCTGCTCAGACTGCGCGCGCGCCGGCGGCTGGGCGCTCGACGTCAGCGATGACGGAGCGGTCGGCCGGACCGCCGACGCCATCGCGTGCGCATGGGGCGGCATATACATCTGGGTGAACGCCGCCGGCGTCTCCTTTGTGCGGCCGTTCCTGGAGTGTTCCCCCGAGTTGTGGGAGCTGACGATCAGGGTGAACCTGACGGGCACATTCAATGGGTGCCGCGCCGCGATCCGCCACATGCTGCCGCGCGGACGCGGTGCGATCGTGAGTCTGTCGTCGCAGTCCGGCAAGCAGGGCAATTCCCACTACGCGGCCTATTGCGCCAGCAAGTTCGGCGTGATCGGCTTGACGCAGTCGCTGGCGGTGGAATTCGCGCCGCAAGGTCTTCGCGTCAACGCGCTGTGCCCGGGCGTGGTCTTCACGGGGATGTGGCGGGAGATGCTGCCGGACTACGCGGCCAAGCGCGGCTTGCGGGAGGACGAGGTGCAGGCGTACCTGGAGAGCAAGATTCCGATGCGCAGGGTCGGCGCTCCCGATGACGTCGCGCGCACGGCGGTGTTTCTCGCCAGCGATGACGCGGCGTATCTGACAGGGCAGGCGCTCAACGTCTGCGGCGGCACGGTTATGCACTGATTTCCTGGTGGAGCGACACGGATATTTCGTTCGGTTCAGAAATCACCGCCAGATTGCGGACGGGCAACCCAACGACCTGATATCGAATACCTCAACCTCAATGCGGCGCGGCGGAGGGTGCATTGTCGGCGCCGAACATGGCCGGGTCGAGGACGCAGACGGCCAGCACCAGGTTGTCGAGCAGGCAGGTATGGACGGTCAGGGAGACGTCGCGCAGTTGCGGGAAGGCCTGCAGCCAGAGACGCGCGGGACGCACGGCGATGCGCCCGTCGGCGCGCGTAAAGGCCGCCACGGTCAGATCGCTGGCACCGAAGCGCAGGCCGGTTCCGAGCGCCTTGGCCAGCGCCTCCTTGGCGCACCAGAAGCGGAACAGGGCCGTCGCGCCCTCGCCGCTTTCGGCGGCAATCTCCTGCTCGGTGGCGCTGAAGGCGGCGGCCGCGAATTCGTCGCTGATGGTCCGGTCGCGCCGTTCGATATCTATGCCC
>JAQULY010000573.1 GCA_028718445.1 Kiritimatiellia bacterium | reverse complement strand
CCGTAGTACCCCTCGACCGACTTGAAGGACTCGCGCGGCGGCAGGGAGACTTCGTCGCGCTTGGGCGAATAGAAGGCATGCTGCGGATGGGTGGCAAAGTTCAGCCCGTCGCCACGCATGGCCTGCATCACCTGCTCGGCACGGTCGACGACCGGAATCTTGTTGTCCGGCGCCTTCAGCGGCTCGATCTTCAGACCTGTGCACTGCTTGGCGTTGAACACCGTGTAGACGCGCCCCACGACGGAATCGAGCTGCCTGTGGGCTGCGCCCCAGGCCAATTCCCGCCCCTTGTGGCGCACCGTCAAATCGCCTGCCTTGACGGCCAGGGTGGATATCTTGTCCGTGGGCATGCCCACATGCACCATACCCTTGCCTTCGTCGAACACCTTGACGCGCATGCCGTTGAGACTGATGTCGACGTCGCGGCGCTCCCAGAACGGCTGATCCTTCCAGAGTTCGATCGGGTGGCCTTTCTCGCCCTTCTTGACCCGGCCGCCAAGCTCGTTGATCTGCTTGACCGTGCCGAAACGCGGGTCGGCATAACCCTGGTCCATCTGGACCAGCTGCAAAAGCAACCGGTTGCCGCCCTTGTAGGCGTTGCCAGTGGCCATGTTTCGCGGCAGGCCATGCTCCAGGTTTTCCCAGGGACGCTCCCACGGGATTTCGCCACGCTCGAGGGACTGGACCATGCGATCCGTGATTTCCTGGCGCAGATCACGCTGTCTCTTTTCGGCGGGCGGCGACGGGGCTTGTTCCCCTGCCCCGCCCACGCCTGTCAGAGCCTCGGGCTCCTGGCCGGCCTGGTCCGCCGCTGCTTGCTGCTCCAGTTCATCAGCCATGTTGGACCTCGTCTTCAGGTTGATCAAAGACGGCGCCGAACTCACGCTCGGCGTGGTCGCGACTGGCAGCCTGGATCTCGACGAAGACGTCGGACTCCATGGCATCGGGAATCAAGGGTTGGATTTGCATCGTGGTTCTCCTGGTTCACATCCCGCGACCCATATCGCGCAGACGGGGACGACTGCGGCTTGGAAGGGCCGTCTCAGCCACCTTGATCTGCTGCTCCTCGACCTCCTGTTGAGGGGAAGCAGGGTCGGCATGGCGGTCATCGGCGCGTTGCTGTCCTTCGGCCGCATCACGCGCCATGACGGCCTCCTCTCGGTGTTCGGTGGCCTGTTGCTCGAGGCCCTTCTCGCGCTCGCGCTTTTCCAGCTCTTCATCGATGTTCCGGGTGCGAAGCTGCTGCTGCAGCATCTCGCGCTCCTCCTCGGACCGCGATTGCAGCCGGTCGTAGGCCAGATGGCCGAGCTCGGTCAGCCGGTCGTGCTCATCGATGAGAACCGGTCGTGCCGGATCTGCGAGCCAGGCCTTTTGCTCAGGGGTCAACGGGTGTCCCTGACCGGCCGCGGCAAGGGCGTCCCAGCCCTGTGACGGGAGGTGCGACAGGATCGATTCAGCGGCCAGGAACGGTTTGTCGACCGGATAGGTCGCCGCAATAGCCTGATCGCCCTGCGCCCGGGACGCTTCCAGGCTCGACGGCCGGGCGATGCTACCCAGCGGCTCGGCCGATCCATTCATCACGGTGGCGGCCAGTGCGTGCTCGGCTTCATCGGCTTGCAGAGCTGTCAGCCGGCCCTGCTCCCAGGCCTTGCGAAGATCCTCGTTCTGGATCTTCAGGCCCATGCGGCCCGCGACTTCCGCCGCACGCTGCTGGAATTCACGGCTGCCCGTCAACACCAGGCCCTTCTCCATGTCGTACTTCTGCTCAGCCAGACGCAAGGCCGCCTCGATCTCCCGATCGTCCATCTTGTAGAGATCAACCCGCTCACCGCGGTCGGACATCACCCGCTCGCCGTCACGTGCGTAGTGGATGGCCTTGCCGGCCGGGCCGTCCTCGATCTCGTGCGTGAGCCCTTCCAGCACAGCAGGATCGAGGGGGGCAACACGCTTGCCTTTGACCGCTTCCGGGATCTGGGAGCGGGCCAGCTCGTCGTCCAGCATCCGCGCCGCGACGGGGTCATTCGCAGCCCGATCCTCCAGGAAATTTCTGTAGCTCGGCACGTCGGGAAGCTCGGACTGGAGGCTTCTGCGCTCCGACATCTGTTGCTTTTGCATCGCTTCGACGGCCTTGGCCACCTCGATCGCAATGAGCGAGCGCTGGTGTTCTTCGGCCATGCCACTGAGCTCGCGCTTCTTGTCGGCGCGCAACTGGTCCAGAGACCCGAACAGAGCCTCGCGCTGCTCGCGATGCCTCGCATCGAGGTCATACTGGGCTTTGGCGCGCTGCGCACGCACGGGCTCCGCCAGCACCACGTACTCGCGCAGGAGACGCTCCTGCGGGGTTTCGGCTTGTCCTTGCCCGTCCGCCTGAGCAGCTCGATCGCTTTCGACGCCCTGTGTGTCGACGGGCAGCGCCCCGGGCTCCGCAGCAGCCTGGTTGAGCGCATCGAATGCGCTCGCTTGAGCCGGCGCCTCGGCTTCCGTGGCAACGGTGGCCTGCGCCTCGCCTTGCGTGACGGACTCGCCCGCGCGCCGAACCTGTTCGCGCTCTCTTTTGAGTGCGGCGATCTGGTCGCGCGCCGCCTTCTTCGTCTCCGGCGTCGCGTCGGCCGATTTGGCCAAGTCGTTATGCAACTTGGTGGCGTCTTTGATCTGAGCGTCGAGACCGGCAAGCGTTTTTTCATTCATGGGTTGCTCCTGGTGGTGGGTGAAAGAATCCGGCTGCCGCGTGGCGTTTTGCTGAGGTGCCTGTTTCCTGACCAGGCCGGCCTTGTTGCGGTTGACGATTTCCGGTGGCAGGCGCCGTTCCAGCATCCAGGCGTCCACGGGCGCGCTCATCGTGGCGCGGATGGCGTCAGCTCCGCGGTCGCGCAGCTGATCCCGTGCGTCGTAACCCGGAGGCGTGATGCCGCCCGGTTTCTCAGGGAGGGCGATGCGCGTACGTGCGCCGCCCAGCATGCGGGCTGCGCGCACGGCATAGGCTTGCCCCTTGAACTGCGCTTTCTCGCCGTCGTTGTCGGCATAGATGACGGCACGCCCCTGCAGCTTGTCGTGCAGGCTGCGGGCCACGTCGGGCAGGTTCTGCGCCGACATGGCCGCGATCACCGGTAGTCCGGTGGCTTGATGGATGGCCAGTGCGGTGCCGATGCCCTCGCAGAACACAACCTGATCGGCCTTGCAGGCCGCCTCATAGGCGCGCAGTGGCGCTTCGACATCGGCGCCGACGATTGGGATGACGGCGAATGCGCCTTTGGTCGGCGTGCCGGAGACGAATCGCTTGTCGGCCGACTGCCCTGGCTCCGCCCATGTGATCCGCTGCATGCCAACCCAGCCGGGCTCGCCGTCGGCATCGATGGCCATCATCGGAACCAGCAGCTGTGCCCTGCCCTGGCGCAGGCCAGCCGGGGCGAGATTCGGCGCCTGGAGATACGGGAACACTTTGGGCTCGTGGGAGTCTTCCCATCGTTGGATGGCCTCCTCGACGGCAACCGCCTGGCGTTCAGCCTG
>JAQULY010000572.1 GCA_028718445.1 Kiritimatiellia bacterium | reverse complement strand
ACGTCAGCGGCGGACGTTACGGCGATGCCGCCGCGATCGACGCCTTCCTGCGGGGATTGCAGGTGGAGGCGCGGCGCGATCAGCGCGAGGAGTTCGTGACGCGCTGGCAGACCTACTGGATTCTGGGGTGTTTATTGGCGCTGCTAGTGGTAGAATGGAGTCTGCGGAAGACCCATGGAATGATCTAACCCACACCCACTCAAACACACCACCATGAACCTGACCAATCTCTGCTCACTGTCGGCCACGCTGCTACTGCTCGCCGCGCCCTCGTTGCGGGCGTCGTCCAACCTGGTCTTCAACGGCGATTTCAGTTTCAAGGATGACCCGCTGGCCGGCTGGACGGTGCTATACGATCTGCCGGGCGAAAGCTGGTATACCGGTAACGAGAAGCACGTTACTGTTGTGGACGACGGCGCGCGCAAACAGGTTTTGAGGCTCAACGTGGCGACGGTCTCGATCGCCGATAATCAAGGCGTGAAAACCGATAGCCGGGCCTTCGCGGTTGACCCGCGGCGCAATTACCGGTTCAGCGTATATGCACGCGGCACCGGGCCGATGGCGCGCATTATGCTGGAAGGCTATTACCGGCACCCCAAGGCCAAGCCCGCTACGCCCGACGCCCTGCCCGAGAAGCGTACGGACATGCGCCTTGCTTTCCGGTACCCCATGATCTATTTCAAGAAAGGCGACGCCGGCGGCATGGCGCAGGTGCCGGGACAATGGAAACGCGAGAGCATTACGATCAAAGGCACGGATGACAAGTCGGCGGGGTACTCCAAGATTGCGATCCAGAACATGAACAAGGTGCGTTTCATGGTGGTGCACATCGTGGCCATTGGCAAGGTCGGCGATCTGTACATAGACGACGTGCAACTGGAAGAAGTCAGGTAGTTCGTGAACACGTCTCTGACAGGTTCCATGCTGTCAACGAGCGCGCGGGTCAATGCGATGCGCGCCTTCGAGCGTCTGCTGTTCGCTGCCGCCGCGTTGCTGGCGGGTCTGGCGGCGGCGGCGGCGGCCGATTTCGTGTGGCGTTACGGTCAGCGCGGAAGGATGGTTTTGTGCGGCGCGTGCATCGTGTTGGCGGCCGGCGGCGTGGCGGCCGTGGCGCGGGCTTTGCGGCGTCGCCGTTCGCCTGAGGCCGTGGCCGCGCTGCTCGAAAAGCACTTCCCGGAACTTGACAATCGCCTCATCAACCAGGTTCAAATGTCCGCCATCGCCGCGCCGTCACCGTTGGAGCAGGCCTATCTTCGCGAAGCGGCGCCATCGCCGGCATCACTGCCGCTGCGGCGGCTGCGCAACCGCCGCGCGCGGCGCTGGGGCGGCGCCGCACTCGCCGTCGCGCTGCTGGCACTGGCGTTGCCGCTCTACACGGCGGGCTCCGCCTGGCGCACGGCCCTCTGGCGCGTGATCAATCCCTTCTCCGCCCTGGCGCCTGCCTCGCTGGCACGCGTCATCGAGGTCACGCCCGGAAACGCCGAGATGACACAAGGCGCCGCGACTGCCCTGGCCTGCCGCGCCACCGGACGCGCGGGTCAGACGGTGGATCTCGATCTGTGGCCGGATGACGATGCGCTCACAACCATTCGCCTCGGCCGGCTAACGGGGTCGCCTGACGAAACCTTCATGCATCCCATCGCCAGGCTGACGGGAGGCTTGTCCTACCGCTTCCGCGTGGGCGATGCGATGCCGACGGCACGCTTTCGCCTGGCGCCGCTCCCACCGCTGGCGCCGGTGTCGTTGCGCCTTGAGGCGACGCCCCCGCCCTACACGCGACGCGCAACTTCCGTGACCGACGGTCTCACGTCGCCTGCCACGGTGCCGGCCGGCTCGACGCTCGGAATGGAGATCCGGTTCAACCGTCCGGTGACTACCGTCATGGCCGCGATCGAGCCTGCCGACCCTACGCCTTTGGCCGCCGCCGATGGCGGGATCTGGCGCGGCGCACTGACGTCCGTGACCGGCAACGTGCTGCGAGTGGTGGCGCGCGATGCACGCAATCAGGTCTTCTCGGTACCCTACCGGCTGGCGCTGCTGCCGGACCATCCGCCGGTCGTCCGCCTGCTGCAGCCGTCCTCGCCCCGCGCCGCCTTGCCGCCCGGCGTTTTGCCGGCCATTCAATTCGAGGCCGCGGATGACTATGCCGTTACCGGCGTGCGCCTTGAGCGTGTGCCGCCCGATGCCAGGCCGGACGATCCCGGCGCGATCCTGGCCTCCTGGCCGGCCAGCAATGGCGTCGTCAACGCCGCCTGGCAGGGCACATTGGCCGATATTCGTCCCGATGCGGGTTTGCGGCTGGTGGCCGAGGACGAGGCGTCGCCGCGCTCCAACCGGACGGTGTCCGCGGTCCTGATGTTCGAGAGCACGGGCGCGGGCGCCCTGCTGGCCGCCGAGCAGCAGCGCGCAGCGGCGGCCGGCAAAAACCTGCTGCAGTTGGTCGAGTGGCAGCGCAACAATCTCCGCGCCACCACGGAACTCGCGCCGGCGCTGCCGAATTTCGAGGATCAATCCTGGCGTCCCGTCCACGAGTTGCAGGCACGCATCCAGACCGCGGCGGACGCGTTGCTGCGGAGCGCAGCCCTGCCCGCCGCCCAACGCGCGCTGCTGGAACGCGCCGCGCGCGGCGCCATGGCCGAAGCACCGGCCGTACTGGCGCGCACGCTGCTCGCCGCCGCCGCCGAACGCGCTCCGCTGGCCAACCGCGCGGTCTCGTTGGAGCAGGAGATCTTGCGCCTGCTGACGCAGGCGCAGAGCAGTTACGCCAAGTCCCAGGCGGCGCAATCGGCCAGCGGCCTGTTGGCGCTGATCGAGGCGCTGGTCAAGGGCGAGGGCGAAGTGGTCACCGCGCTCGCCGGCAAGTCCGTGCCGCCGGCGCTGGTCGCGCGCCAGGATGCCCTGGCGGTGGACCTTGGCGAGTTTCTCAAGCTCTGCCTGCGCGACGCGGAGACGCAGTCCAAGAACGACGCGCCCTTCGCGAAGACGCTGACCGACATGGTGGCGCGCGCCGGCGAACTGAAGCTTAAGACCGAAATGCTTGCGGCCGCCGAGGCAATCGAGGCCGCGCGCCTGGCCGATGCCGCCCCGCCGGCCGGACGCGCCCTGACCGGTTTGAAGGAACTGCACGCGATGATGAACGCCTGGCGCGCCGACGACACTGCCGCGCGCACCGAGAGTCTGGAGTCGCAGGTGGCGGCGTTGAATGACGCTCTCGACAAGCTGGAAGCCCTTCAGGGACAGGTCGTCGAGTCGTTACGGCCGACGTCCAGTCAGGGCGACAAGTCCGGCACGCCCGCCGCGGAGCTGGCGCAGGAGTTGGCCGAACTGAAGGGCGCCATGGCGGACGCGACGCTCAAGCTGGCCAACGACCTGCAAGCGCTGCCCGAACTGCCCGTGGGCAACGAGTTGGTGGCCGATGTCTACCAGGTCTACGAGGCCATGGAGCAGGCCGAGGGATCGGCCACGGCGGCCGTGACGGAGCTGGGACTTCAGAAGGAAGATTGGATCCTGGACGC
>JAQULY010000571.1 GCA_028718445.1 Kiritimatiellia bacterium | reverse complement strand
CCGCCGCGGTATTGGCTGTAGTCGCCCTTCTTCGGGTCGACGACCGCGACGCAGTCGTGGCGTGCGGCTAGCTCGATCACCGCCTGCAGGACGCGATCGGTCAGCAATCCTTTGCCGTAGTCGCTGATCACGATGCCGTCCAGGTGCGTCAAGGAACGTAAATACGCCAACAAGCGGTCCGTGGCCGCCGGTGTCAGGGGTTCGTCGTCCTCCGTGTCGGCCCGCACCACCTGTTGATTCTGCGCGATGAGCCGGGTCTTCAGTGTCGTGGGGCGATCGGGCAAGTTGATGATGCCATCGGCCGCCAGCGAGAGGTCGGCCAGCAGGGCGCGCAACGCGGCCGCGGCGGAGTCCTCACCGCAGACGCCGAGCAATTCCACCTGGACGCCGAGGGCGTGCAGATTCGCGGCGACATTGGCGGCGCCGCCGAGCTTGTAGGTTTCGCGCTGGACGCGCACGACCGGTACCGGTGCCTCGGGACTGATTCGGTCACAACGGCCCCACAGGAATCGGTCGACCATGATGTCGCCGACCACGGCCAAGCGCAGTTTCGGCAGGGCGTCGAGGATCTGCTTGTACTTCTCTGCCATCGGGTGTTTTCTTTCCGGCGATGAGATGATCGAGACGCCCCAGCTCACCCGTGGGACGCCGCGGGACGCTACCACCGCGCCGCAGCCATGTCAAATGCAGGCGTTGCAGCCGTTTCGAAGCCGGCACCCGCCGAGCCAGGAGAACTATGCAGCAACAGCAACCACCCCCGAAGCAGATCGCCATCGAGCTATCGCCCGAGATTGCCGACGGCGTCTATGCCAACCTCAGCATCATCGCAAGCAATCCTAGTGAATTCGTGCTCGATTTTGCCAGGCTGCTGCCAGGTGTGCCCAAAGCGAAGATCCATGCCCGGGTCATCCTCACCCCTGCCGCCGCGAAAGCGCTGCACCTGCATCTCGGCCAGAACCTCGAGCGCTTCGAGAAACAGCACGGCGAGATCAGGCTCAAGCCCGGTAATCCGCCCGACCCCAGCCAGATCGGGTTCATGCCGCAGTAGATCGCGGCGAACAGTCCGGTGGCCGCTGAGTGCGGCGCCGTGCGAACGCCCGGCGTCATTCAATGAAAAATATGTATCAAAAATTCATTAGTTATTTTACTAGAGCTACTTGGCACCATCGCTTCGTGTCACATCTTCCGGGTATTCCGCGGCAGCGTCACCACGGTTGTCCGCCGTTTCTTTCGCCGGCGGCTGTGTTTTCCAGCGTCGATGGACCCAGAAATACTGATCTGGATAGCGCTCGACGACATCTGCCAACTGGCGCGTGTGCCAGCGCGTAATCTCGGCAACGGCCCGCGTTTCGTCCCAGCCGGATTCCCCAAAGAAAAGCTCGTTGAACTCCAGTCGGTGGCGCCCGTTCGGCAAGCGAATGAGGAATCCCGTCAGAACCGGACAGCGCAGCTTCCACGCGAGGGTCGCCGCGCCGCGGAACACGCTGGCCGGGCGGCCGAGAAAATTCACGAACATCCCGCCCGCACCGGCGTCCTGGTCGCCAAGCAGCCCGATGACGCCCCCGCCTCGCAACGTCCGCAGCATCTCTTTCGTCGTGGCGCCGGTACGAATCACGCCTACCCCGGCACGACGGCGCAGTTCGTTCTGCAGGCGATCGACTCGTCGGTTCGACTGCGATTTCACCAGGAACTTGACTTGCGGACACTCCGTGGCCAGCCACGCCGCCACGAGCTCCCAGTTCCCGAAATGTCCGGAAACCAGCAGCGCCCCCCGGCACGACGCCAGCGCCGCCGCGAGATGCTCACGCCCCTGGACGTCGATCAACGAGCGCACGCGTTCGGGAGACAGCCGCCAATAACCGCAGAACTCGAGCAGGGTCGTGCCGAGCTGGGCGTAGAACCTGCGCGCCAGGGTGCGCAGCGCCGTTTCGTCCATGGCCGCGCCGTAGGTCGCGCGCAGGTTATCCAGCACGACTCGGCGGCGAAACGGCAGCACGTACCACGCGCACAAACCCAGGGTGCGACCCAGCCGCTGCAGAGAACGGAACGGCAACGGCGACGCCAGCAGTAGTACCAGCCGCAGCAGCAGATAGTCCCGCCATTGAAAGAGTATCTTACGCCGATTGCCCAAGGACATCCTCGTCGGCTCGCATGCCGCGGCGAACGCCGCACCGTCTACGCGCGCCAGAGTCTAGGGGCGAGGCGGCCCCCGGGCAAGCGGCGGATCAGACCGGCAAGCTCGAGCGCCAGCATTCCTTCGCTCCACATCGCCGTTGTGCCGGGCCAACGGGCGCGAAGCTCCTCCAGCGCGACCCCGTCGAGATCGATGCGGTCGAGAATCCAGCGGGCGGCGCTACCGGGCTGCGGCAAGGGCGGCCGGGCCAGCTCCGTCGCCTGTCGCGGCGGCGGTAGCTGGAGGTCGATATCCTCGCAGCCTGTGCAGAGCGCGGCTCCGTTGCGCAGCAGGTCGTGGCAGCCGACGCTGGCCGAGGCGTCCACCGGGCCCGGCACCGCCCAGACCGGACGCCCGAGATCCACCGCCAGTTGCGCCGTCAAGAGCGCACCGCTGCGCCGCGGCGCCTCGACGACAATCACGCCCCGAGCCAGGGCGGCCAGCAGCCGATTGCGGCGTGGAAAGAGCCAGCGCCCGCCGGCGCCGCCGCCGGGTTCGCTTTCGGTGACGCAACATCCGGTCCGCTCGATGCGCTCGCGCAAGGAGAAATGCTGGCTCGGATAAGTGCGTTCCGGACCGGTGGCCATGACGGCGATGGTCAAGCCGTTCACGGCCAGCGCGCCGGTGTGGGCCTCGGCGTCGATCCCCAGCGCGAGGCCGCTCGCAATCGTCCAGCCGCGACGAGCCAGACCGCCGGCCAGGCTGCGCGCGACGGCCAAGCCGCGTGGCGTCGCGCCGCGCGTGCCGACGATGGCGAGGATCTTGCCGCGCAGGGCCTGCTCCTGCCCGGTGACGAATACGCGGGCTGGCGGATCCCCCAGATCCCGCCAGCCCTGCGGCCAGACGGCCGCGTCCGGCTCGAGGCAACGCCAGATGCGCGATGGCATGGCGATCAGTGTCGCTTCCGGGAGGAATTCACCGCCGAGGGCGCAACGATGGTCAGGGTCCCGCGGACAGCTCCGGTGGCGATGCGCCCGCTGCGTTTCGCCGCCCCGGCAGCGACAGGTCGCGCAACAAGCGCCGTAGATCCTGTAGGCCGTCGCCGCGGACGGCCGAAATGAGTTGGACCGCAACGCCGCCGTGACGCCGGCTCCAGTCGGCGGTCACAGCCAGACGCGCCGTTTGCTCGTCGGCGTCCAGGAGATCGGCTTTGGTCAGAACCACGGCGCAGGGCAGGGCCAGCAGGCGCGCGTCGTACTGCGTCAGTTCGTCGCGGAGCGCCTGTAACTCCGCGCCCGGGTCGGGCAGACTGGCGTCGAGCAGCAGGAGCAAGGCCGCCGTGCGTTCGATATGGCGCAAGAAATCATGCCCCAAACCCTTTCCTGCGCTCGCGCCCGCGATCA
>JAQULY010000570.1 GCA_028718445.1 Kiritimatiellia bacterium | reverse complement strand
CCCCAGCATCCGTAACGGCTGTCAATTGTCCGTGCGAAGGGCGAAATTAATAGCATGCAGCCAAAGCGATGTCAACCACAACCCCACCACAACCCGACACCACAACCCATTACCCGTAATGGGTCACCCATCAAAGGGTAGGAGTGAGATTGGGACGCGAGTGGGGTGCATGTGAGCGTGAGAGACATGTAACTGCGCCTGACTCCGTGAGAAAGCACTCCGGGCCAGAGACAAGACCAGGGTGTCGGGACTGCCCGTCAGCGTCCCGGCGGCGGCTCCTGAACCGGACGAAGAACCCGGTCCGCGCCGCTTCCGTGCTGCGCCTCCACGCCCTTACAGCACGGTCAGCAAGTCGCTCCTGCTCACATGCACCCCACTCGCACCCCTATCTCACTGATTACCGCGATTGCGCCCTTGACGCGCCGCGTCGGTCAGCGGACACTGGACATGTGCGACGCTACATCCTCAAGCGATTGCTGGAACTGCTGCCTACGACGGCGGGCGTGCTGCTGCTGACCTTCGTGCTCTTCCACATCGTGGGCGTACCCGCGGAGGTAGTGCTGGGACAGCATGCCAACGCCGCCTCGCTGGCAGCCTTCGATGCCCGCTACGGCTACGACAAGCCGTTACTCGCCGGACACTGGACTGCCACGCGCGCCTGGGCCGACGGCACTCCCTGGCCGGCTGATGGAGTCCTGATGCCGGCCTTTCCGCTGCCCGAGGGACATTGGCGAGTGCGCTTGGCGGCGCGGCTTTCCGCGTCCGTTGAAATCGCGCTGGCTAGCGCGGATGTACCGCGAACGAACCTGCTGGCGGCGGTGAGCCGTTCGGATTCCGGGCGCGGCTCGAGAGTGGATTTCACGGTGCCGGCAGGCTGGCAGGCTGTATCCCTGAAAGCGGGCGCGCCGGTTGAGGGAGCGGCCGTGCGGCTTCGCCGCCGCACCGCTCACTTCCTCGATTCGCAGCTCGGGAGCTATCTCACGGACCTGTTGCGGGGAGATCTGGGCGAGTCAACGGCATACGGACAGCGTGTCGCTCAGGTGCTGCGCGACGGCCTCGGCCCCTCACTGTCGCTGACCGTGCCGATTCTGCTGGGCGGCACGCTGCTGGCCCTGATGCTGGCGATGCTGGCGGCGGTCTGGCGCGAGGCCGCTCCCGATCGGGTGGTGCTGTTCGTTTCCACGCTGCTGATGAGCGTCAACTACGTGGTGTGGGTACTGGCGGGGCAGTTCTTGCTGGCCTACAAGCTGCGCCTCTTCCCGATCTGGGGTTATGAGCACTGGACTTACCTGCTGTTGCCGGTGCTGATCGGCATTGTCAGCGGGCTGGGCCGGGACATTCGCTTCTTCCGCACGGTGCTGTTGGACGAACTGCACCGGCCCTATGTACGCACCGCCATAGCCAAGGGACTGTCGCGGTCGCGCATCCTGTGGGTGCACGTCTTCCGCAACAGTCTCATTCCGATCGTTACCTACGTGAGCCTCTCCGTTCCTTTTCTCTTCACAGGCAGCCTCCTACTGGAGAGCTTCTTCGGCATTCCCGGACTGGGCGGCGTGAGTCTGAACGCCATCCACTCGGCCGACATGGCTACCGTCCGTGCCGTTGTTATTCTCGGCGCGCTGCTGTATCAACTCGTGAATCTCGTGACCGATCTCTGCTACGCCTGGCTCGATCCGCGCGTGCGGCTCGCCTGAGATTCATCTCATTCCGAGACCTTCTCACGCAACCGCTCCAGCAGGCGGGTGGCCTGTTCGCCGAGAGCGCGCTTGGCCGCCTCCGCCGCCATCTTCTTGATCGCGCCTGACATGGAGCGAAGGTCTATCGCCGGCCGCTGCACCGTGCCCGTCACCACCACCTTCACCGTCTGTCCCTCCAGGTACTTGGCGGCGTCGGCGCCAACCAGGTCGGAGGTCAGCGGCGCTTCCACCACGTAGGCCACCGTCTGATCCAGACCGACGGTTCCGCTAAAGGAAATGGTGTGACCGTCAATCGTGGCGCTGTGCGGCGGCGGCCGCAGGCGCCCATCGCGGCAGGCCACCTCCAACCGCTCGTGCTCGATCTCCAGACCCTTGCCGGCGGCGCCGGTGCGGCTCAGAATCTCGGCCAGCGTGCCGCCTGGCATGATCGTGGCATCGCGCAGCTCAATGACGGCATCGAAGGTCGTGTCGCGCGTGTAACTGCCGTCGAGCGGGATGCGCCCGTTGCGGAGCTCGATATTGGCCGTGCCCGACACGGCCGTGCAGCCGCCAATCAACGGATTGACGCGTCCCAGCAGGCGCAGAACTTCATCGGTGAGCGGGATGTCGCGCAGGACGATGCCGTCCTTGGGCAGCACCAAAATCCACGGTTTGCCGGTCACCTCCAGCGACACCTTGGTCTGCAGTGAGCCTTTGTCCAGACCGGGTGCATAGGAGAGCTGCAGCACGCCGTCTTGCAGTGATGTCTCGAAATCGGCCGCGTGCGCCCGCAGGCCAAAGGCCTCGAGCGAACTCAGATGGAGCGCAGCCTTGCCACGGCCGTAGGAGAGCACGGCCGGCACGCCGGCGGCCAGCGGCGAAGCCAGGCTGAAGGGACGCGCCTCGAAGCCGGTGACCGTCGGGTAGGGGATGCCTTGCGCGCGCAGCAGGGCGTTCACGCGCCCGAAATCCACGGCCAGCTTCCCGTCCAGCGTGGTGCGCCGCGCGCCGCGCAGGTCGGCCACCAGACCCTCGCACACCGCCTGCAGCAGGGCGTTCGTCACGTTGAGGCGCTTGATCGTCAGTTGAGTGCGAGCGGCATCCAGTTGCGCCGTCAGACCCAACTCGGCCCGCGCTTCCGACCAGCCGGCGCCCTTGGGCGGCTTGATCTCGAGAGCGGCGCACGTCGCCGTGAGGTTGAAGTCGGTACCCGCTTTGGTGCTCCTGGCGTCGGCGCCCAGCTTCAGCTTGCCGTATATGTGGGTGGGTGCGCCCTCGCGCGGCGGCCGGCGCCATCCATCCAGCACGGACAGGTCGCAGTTCCCTGCCAGACTGCCGGCCAGCAGTCCGGGACTGGACTCGAAATCCTTGAGCGTACACGCGACTGCCGAAGACTTGGCCGTCAGTCCGGCGATGCTTACGCGCTTGGCGGACGGAGCGGCCTCGGCCGTTCCCTCGATGCGGGCGTCCGGTTCGACGATTTTCCAGGCGGTGGTGGTCAGATGCAGATTGCGCAATGCGCCGTTGTACCTCAGTCTGAATACGCCTTCGGCGGCCTCGCAGCTCACGCCGCCAACGGCCCTTCCGTCTAGGACGGCGGTGGCCGGCAACGTGAACACCGGACGCAGGGCCTTGGCGCCGCGCGCGAGATCAACGTCAGCCTGCAGACGTCCGCCACGCACCACCCAGGGCAAGCCATTGGTGGCCGGCCAGACCAGCCGTTCGCAACTGCCAGTCACGCTGCCGGGCACGCCCTCGAAACGGGCATTCACATTCAAGGCTTCGCCTGCCAGGCGGCTGCCGGTCAACGGCAGCGCGGCTGAGAGACCCAACACGCCCTTCTCGAT
>JAQULY010000569.1 GCA_028718445.1 Kiritimatiellia bacterium | reverse complement strand
CGCCTTTGACTTGGCCGGTGGACGAGTCGGCAGCAGCGGCAGCATCGCACCCGCGGGACTGAAGGCCTCGCTTGAGATCAACGGCATTCCGGCGGGCATCGTGCCGCGCTGTCCCGAGGCGCTGAGGGCGCGACCGGTGCATGCGCGCGCGTGGCTTTCGGGCACACCCGCCGCACCGCGCCTGACGGCCGAGGCGCTGGTCACCGACATAGTGACGCGGCGCGCTGACGGCCAGCCCTTGCCACCGCTGACACTTTCCGCGCATCTGGACAGCGACGGCCGCCGTTTCAACGCCACGCTCGACGCCGTCGGATGGCCGTTTCGGCTGCTGCGCGTTACGGCCGCGGTGCCAGTTCCGCCGCACTGGCTTCCATGGCGTTCTCCAAGTACCGTCACGCCGTCAGGCGCCGCCCCCTGGCGTGTGGGGCTGCTGGCCGATGCCGACGTGGAAGCGTTGGGCGCGTTCTGGGATACCGACGGGGTACATCTGCGCGGGGCGCTCTCCTGCGATCTCGCGGTCAGCGATCCCTTCGCGGCTCCGCGGCTGGAGGGCGAACTGATCCTGCGCGACGGCTATGCCGAGTGTCCGGCGACAGGCACCGTGCTGCGCGACATCGAACTGCGGGCGGTGGGTCAGGACGACCGATTGTGGCTGCGCGAAGGCCGCGCTGGGGACGCGGAGCGCGGACGGCTGGAGTTCGGTGGCGGCGTGCATCTGGCCGAGCATGGCGCCGCACCTCGGGCGGACATCGCCATCAAGGCCAACCAGGCCGTGCTCTGGCGTTCCGGCGGGAGCCGGCTGACCTTTTCCGGTCAGGGCGCCCTCACCGGCCGCATCGCCGCGCCAGCGCTCACGGGCGCGTTCGAGATCGTGGACTCGCGCATTCTGCTGGACCGGACACGGCCGGAAATCGTGACCGTGCCGGTGACGGGTCTGGAGTCGCGCAACATCGAGTTCCGTCCCGCACCGGACAAGCTTGGCGGCGCGCTGGCGCTCGATCTCGACATCCGCACCGGCAAGCCGGTGCCGGTGGAAGGGCGCGGACTGCTATCCGCCTGGGAGGCCGAGGCGCACGTCGGCGGCGACACGCACGCGCCGCAGGTGCGTGGCGGCGCGACGATGCGACATGGCAGTTTCTATTTCATGGGCCGCAAGTTCGATCTCGCGCGCGCGGCGGTGCAGCTTGATGGCGCCTATCCGCCGGCGCCCCGGATCAGCGGCGAGGCCAATGCCCGCGCCGGCGAGATGACGGCGCACATGCGCGTGTCTGGCCCCATGTCGCAGCCGCTGGTGGATTTGAGTTCCACGCCTGACCTGCCGGCCGTGGAGATCGTATCACGCCTGCTATTCGGACGAAGCAGCGAAAGCATCTCGCCTTTCCAGGGCGCGCGGCTGGCCTATGGACTTGAGGTATTGCGGGGGCGCCGCAACGCGCTCGAATTGCTCGATCGCGGCCAGACCCTGCTGCACGCCGACCAGATCGAGTTCACGCAGGATGAGGAAAGCGGCGACTCCGCCGTGTCGGTGGGCAAACGGCTGAACTCGCGCGTGACCGTGCGCGGCGAGAAAGGCGTGGGCGGAACCGGCGACCGCGTCGCCGTCGAAATCGAAGTGTTGCCCGAGCTGATTCTCGAAACCGGCGCCGGCACCGGTATGCGCGAGGGCGCCGGCATCCGCTGGCGCCGGGACTACTGACTGTCGTTTCGTCTTGCCAGCAACGGCGGAAGCAGGTAAGGATAACCGTGCCGTGTTTGGCCGCCTCCGGCAGCTCTGCGGCAACAGGAATCGTCAATGGCCTATGAAGTGCTAGCCCGCAAGTGGCGTCCCCGTCAATTCGAGGACGTCATCGGTCAGGAACACGTCACGCGTACGCTCAAACATGCCATCGAGAGCGGCCGCGTGGCGCATGCCTACCTCTTTGTCGGCCCGCGCGGCATCGGCAAGACCACGCTGTCGCGCATTTTCGCCAAGGCCTTGAACTGCGCCAAAGGCCCCACCACCCAGCCCTGCGACGAGTGCGACCACTGCCGCGAGATCATGGCCGGCAATTCCCTGGACGTGCTGGAGATTGACGGCGCCTCCAACACCGGCGTGGACAACATCCGCGACCTGCGCGACGCCGTCCAGTTCGCGCCGGCCCGCGCCCGGACGAAGATCTACATCATTGACGAAGTGCACATGCTCTCGATCGGCGCCTTCAACGCCCTGCTCAAGACGCTCGAGGAGCCGCCGCCCCACGTGAAGTTCATCTTCGCCACCACCGAGGTGGACAAGCTGCCTGCCACGATCATCTCGCGCTGCCAGCGCTTCGACCTGCGCCGCATTCCCGCGGCCTCGATCGTGGCGAACCTGCAGCGCATTGCCGAGAGCGAGAAGGTCAAGGTCGAGTCCGACGCGCTGCTGGCGATCGCGCGCGGCGCCGAGGGTGGCATGCGCGACGCGCTTTCGGCTCTCGATCAGATCATCTCCTTCAAGGGCGCAACCGTCACCGAAGCCGACGTGCTGGCGGTCTTCGGGCTGGTCTCGCGCGATCAGCTCGAACGGCTGGCCACGGCTATTCTCAAGGGCGACATGGCCGGCAGCCTGCGCCTGATAGACGAACTCGACCGCGGCGGCAAGGACCTGCGCCGCCTGGTGCTCGAACTGCTCGAGCACTTCCGCAACCTGCTGGTGCGCCAGTATCTCGGCGGCGAGACCGCCGCGTTGGATGTCACGCCCGAACAACTGCGTGCGCTCGACACCGAGGCCGAGCTGGCGGACAGCGCGCGCGTCCTGCGCGTGGCGGAACTGCTGGCGGATCTCGAAGGGCGCCTGCGCCACGCGCTCTCGCGGCGCACTTTGCTGGAGACCACGCTGGTGCGCTGCTGTCGCGCCGCCACGGTCGCGACGCTCGATCAGGTACTAAGGCAACTGACCGCGCTGCAGCAGACGGCGCCAGCGTCGGCCGAGGAACCCGCCGCGGCCGCACCCGCGCCCGCGATCACGCCGACCGCGGCCAAGCCGCGCCAATACCCCGGCGATGACCCCATCGTGAAGAAGGCGCTGGAACTTTTCAACGGACAAATCGTCGCGGTGGACGAAGGCGGTTGAGGCCGCGCGCGACACTCACTGACCAGGAACCGCAAAGAGGATACGGCTATGGCCAATATGTTCGACCAAGTCAAGCAAGCCATGCAGATGCGCAAGGAAGCCAAACGCATGCAGTCCGAGATCGAGAAGATCACCTGCGAATACGCCAATGGCGGCATCACGGCGGTGGTGCGGGGCGACGTCACGGTGACGTCCATCAAGGTGACGCCGGAATCGCTGAAGGAAGCCATCGCCGGCAAGCCGGAACGTTTCGAGACCATGCTGCTTAACGTGGTCAATGGCGCGCTCAAGTCGGTCAGGAAGCAGACCCAGGAGCACATGGCCAAAGTGATGAAGGGAAGCGACCTCTCTTCGCTGTTCGGCGGTTGACGGCCGACTACCGATGGAGTCGCCACTGGACACTCTGGTGCGTGTGCTGGCGCGCCTGCCCGGG
>JAQULY010000568.1:2295-3530 GCA_028718445.1 Kiritimatiellia bacterium | reverse complement strand
TCGTCACGATGCCTTCCTCTTCCAACTTGGTATTGATGTTCGCGAGTTCGGCCATGACCTTCTCGCGGGCTGCTGTCTCAACCATGCTGCGCAGCCGTTCGGACTCCTCCCGCCTTTTCTGTTCGGCCTCCCGTTGGCGTTCTTGCAGGCGCTTCAAGTATGACGTGGCCGTGCCGCCTTCGGTCTCCAACGTGACGCGCATATCCTCCTTGATCAGCGCCACGCTCTCCTTGTGCGCCACGATACCTTCGTTGTCGTCCTCGTTTATCACGATAGGCGTAGCCAGGGCCTTCTGCATGTCCTCTGCAAGATCGTCGTCGTCGGATACCGGCAAGGGTGGCGCCGACATGCCAAGCGGCACGCTGGCGATCATGCCCATGAGCTGTTCCGTGGCGGTCTTGAAGGCCGGTTCCTTGCTTTTGGCGGAAGGTTCGGAGGATGCGGCGGCGTCGGCGGGTTTTCCCTTATGCCTGACAGAGGCCAGGGCTGTTGGAATGGGGGCGGTGGCAGGCGAGGGGGCGCCGGTCACCAGGCCCTTGCCGAGCTTGAGGTGGAGCTGGATGCCGTCCTTCTCAATGGTGGCGGTCTCTTCGGCACAGTCGGCCTCGAGTACCGTCCAGCCGCCGCCCGAGCCGCCTTCGGCCAAGTAGTAGTTCACCGGCGGCTTCGCGCCGAGATCGGTGAAACCGATGTAGAGCCTGCCGTCGGGGTTGATGGTGATGCCGGACATGTTGATCTGCTTGGCCAGCTTCTGCTGTTCCGCCAACTGCTGCTGCTCCGTCGGACCGTCGGCCGGGGCCGCCACCGCCGCCGCGGGGTCGGGCGCGCGCCCGAAGGGCTGGCGGTCGAGAATGATCTGGAAACGGGAAAAGGGCGGGAGGGAGGAGGAGTCGGCTGTGGGCAGTGGGCGGTCGGCAGTGGGCACCGCCTTTGCGGTCAGCTCCCCGGCGGCACGCGCGGCCGCCTTCAGCGCGCCTGGCGGCGGTAGCGGCGGCGCCGGAACATTCGCGCTCAGCGTCCCGGCGCAGAGCGCCAGAAGAAATTGATAGATGGTGCGGGCGGAAGCCATGCCAGTATGATAGCAAACATCGCGCCAATGTGGAAATGGGGCGGCGAGGGGAGGGGGAAAAGGGGGGGGGCTGTGTGTGGGTGTGGGGGTGGGGGGGGAGGAGGGCGGAGAAGAACAGACTTTGTCGCGAGTGGGGGCCGCGCCACGCTTACTCGCCGCTCTTAAG
>JAQULY010000568.1:0-2285 GCA_028718445.1 Kiritimatiellia bacterium | reverse complement strand
AAACGGCTACTCTTAAACGGGACATCAACGCCGAACGTTCAACGCTCAACTCTCAACGGACGAATCTCTCACAGAGGGCACAGAGGACACAGAGGAAAAGCGCTGTCTGGCGAGAAGTGGCGAAGCCGCTTTCCGCGCCGCGACCTGGCGCGGCGGGAATGAATGGAAAACCGGCGGGCAATCGTGCGCAGTATTCTGTCCGTCTTTCGCTGGGCGGTCCGATACGTCCCGCCCTGGCGTAGCGCCAAGGAGAGACGCGGCAGCCCGGTGGCGCGGGCGCTACGAGCCCGCGCACCCGCCGGCCCAATCCGGCGCCATGTTGAGTGCGCGCGGTTCCGCGGATGGCGATGAAATACCCACGAAACACGCGAAAAGGCGCGAAAGGGACACCGCCATCTCATGGAAGTCAGGCGTCGTTTCACTCCGCACTTCCGCGGGGGGAATGCGTTTTGACGGGATAGCGCCTGACGGCGCCACTACGAACGGCGTTGGAGCACGGAAGTCAGGCGTTGCTCTCCCGCACACACCCACGCACTCACATACTCACGCACCCACACACAGTCCTCAGTCCTCCCCACTTCGACAGCCGGAAGCGCAGTGCCACGCTCAGGCAGCCGAGACCGTAGATGACGCTGCGCCGGAAGTTGATGGAGGAGGCTTCGGCGAAATAGACGGTCGGACAACTGACTTCGGCGATCGTGTGGCCGCGCCAGAGAATCTGCGCCAGCATCTGGGCATCGAAGACGAAATCGTCCGAGTTGCGGTCCAGCGGCAACTGTTCCAGCAACTCGCGCGCAAAGGCGCGATAGCCGGTGTGATACTCCGAAAGCTTGGCGCCCATCAGCAGGTTCATGGCGGCAGTCAGGAGGCGGTTGGCGACATACTTCCACGGCGGCATGCCGCCCCGCAGGGCGCCGCCTCCCAGAATGCGCGAGCCGAGCACGCACTGGTACAGGCCGTTGCCGATGAGCGCGGCCATGGCGGGAATCAGCAAGGGCGTGTACTGGTAGTCCGGATGCACCATGATGACGATGTCGGCGCCGGCTTCGAGGGCCGCCCGGTAGCAGGTCTTCTGATTGCCGCCGTAGCCGCGGTTGCGCTCGTGACGCAGCACCTGCACGCCCGGCAGCGTGCCGGCCAGGGCGGCGGTATCGTCGCGGCTGGCATCGTCCACGAGAATCACGGCGTCCACCACCGCCTGCGCCATGACCTCGTCATAGGTGCGCCGCAGCGTCCGCGCGGCATTGTAGGCCGGCATCACGACGACTACTTTCTTGCCGTTGAACATCGTCAGAACTCCACCCGCGCTCAGCGCCCGCTGGCGACAGGAGCTCATTATGAAGGGACGGGGCGGAAAGTAAAGGGGGAAGGCTGTAGGCTGAAGGCTGTAGGCTGTAGGGGGAGAGCGGAGGTCCGAGGTCCGAGATCCGAGGGCGGCTGACGGAGCGCGTGACACCTAAACGCCTACTCTTAACCGGCTACTCTTAACCGGATCGTCTTACACGAGAATCGGGAAAAAGCGCTCAACGCCAAACGCTCAACCCTCAGTTCGACGACGGGCCGAAACGGTAGCGCCGGACCTCCGGGACGGCGCAACCGTCATGCGCCCAGGAACCCGCCTTCGCGATCGTCTGGCGGTTCAGGTGGTTGACGATTTGGACGTGGCTCCTCGTCTGCCGTCATCGTCGACCGGATCATCGCTTCATATTCTTCATTACGCTCTTGACCGTTCCTTCGTGTAAGACGATTCGGTTAAGCGTATCCGGTTAAGAGTAGGCGTTTAAGTGCCACGCACTTCCGACTTCCGATCTCTGACCTCCGCCCTCCGCCCTTCAGCCTATAGCCTCCAGCCTCCAGCCTCCAGCCTCCATTGCTCGTCGGCACGCTTTGTGCTTGGCGAGGAAGCGTCATGTACCTCTTGCTTGGCAACGGCGGCCAGGATGTGGCCGCCAACCTCGCAGCCCTCGGCGCGCGGGTGAGCCGCGCGGCGTGGTCGCCGGCCGGCGCAGAGGCGCTGTCCCTGCTGGCGGGCGCGCGCCGCCTGGTGCTGATCGAGCCGGGACTGGACCGCGAGGCCGTCATGTCCTGGGTGGTGGCGGCCGGCGCGCGCGGTATCGAAACGCTGGCGCCCGCCGACGCCCTGCCGGTACTGGCGTTGACTGGAGAACCCACCTTCAGGCTGGGAGAGCGGCGCTTCTACCGCTTCGCGGCGCCGCGCCGCGCCGTCGCCGTACGCCTCCATCAAGCGCTGTCGCGCGTCGCCGCCCTGCTGGCCCTGCCCGCGG
>JAQULY010000567.1 GCA_028718445.1 Kiritimatiellia bacterium | reverse complement strand
TGAAGGCGGCTAACCTCAAGCTGGCGGCCTCCTTCGGGGCGACCCGGACGATTCAGCCGAACACGAAGGCCGGCCGCGCCGCACTGGATGATCTCAAGAAGGCGCGGCCGTTTGATCTGGTGATTGAAGCGGCCGGTTTCCAGGAGACGATCGGTGACGCCGACTTGTTCGTGCGAAAAGGCGGACGCCTTTCCATTTTTGCGTGGCATCACGGACCACGGACTGTGGATATGGGAAGGTGGCATCTCTCGGGTTTGAAAGTGCTGAACTCTGCGCCCAACATCGGGGCGGATAGTGCGCTGAATTATATGGACCGTGCCATCCGGTTGATGGAATTGGGCGTTTTCGACGAGAGCCGCCTCGTGACCCACCGCCATCCATTTGAGCAGGTTACCGCGGCCATGGAACTCGCCAGAGAAAGGCCGAATGGCTACATGAAGGGTGTACTCCAGTTCTAACCCTCATTTTTCCCGGGCGGCAGGGACGTTTCGGCTTGCCGACGATCCGCGCGAAAGGAAGCAGAATCTTATGAGTCGAGAACGGCGGTTTCGATTGAGCCTGGAGAATCAGCGAGGCCACCTCACGCAGTTGCTGAGCAGGCTGATCCAGATGGATACGACCCATGGCAGGGAGGCCGGGATCCAGCAGGTATTGCGCCCGGAGTTGGATGCCCTGGGTCTGGAGACGCAGTTCCAGGAAATTCCGGAAACACTACGCTCTGATCCTGACTACACCGCACCGGAAACCGCCTTACCTTTCGCCGGGCGCCCAAACCTGTTCGGCTTTCGACGCGGCCTGGGCGGACGCGGCCGGTCGTTGATCCTCAATACGCACGTGGACGTCGTGCCGGCCGCCGCAGATTGGGCCGATGCATTTTCCGGCCGTAGCGAGGGCGACGTCGTCCACGGTCGCGGGGCCGTTGACTGCAAGGGCCAGATCGTTACCATCCTGGCTGTGCTCAGGGCGCTTCGCGACGCGCACGTTACGCTGGACGGCGAGCTCATTGTGCAATTTGTGGTAGACGAGGAACAGGGAGGCAACGGGTCGTTGGCCGCTATTCTGCACGGACCTCGGGCAGACGGAGTGATTGTGCTGGAGGCCACGCAGATGTTGATCCATCCGGCTAATCGCGGCGCCGTCTGGTTCCGCGCCACGGTCGAAGGCAAGTCGGTTCACATGGGCCGCATACTGGAAGGGGTCAACGCTATCGAGAAAGCCTGCGAGATGATCCGACTGATGCGGGGTTACGAAGCCCGGCTGGTAGCCGACTGTGCCGGGCACCCAATGTTCCAAGAGTATGAATGCCCGGCGCAGGTCAACATCGGGACCATGCGGGCAGGCGATTGGCCCTCGGCTGTCGCCGGCTTTGCCGTCGTGGAGGGTGGTGTGGGCTTTCTGCCCAACAAGCAGATGGAGGCCGTGAAAAGGGAACTCTATGAAGCTGTTCTGGCCACTGACGACGAATGGCTTAAGACGCATTTTAAGCTGGAATTTCCAAAATTGCACAACGACGCTTACGAAATCGCCGCGGATCATCCACTGCCGCTGACCATGCAGGCCGGGTGTGGGGCCGTCGGTCTGGAGTCGCGTATTACCGGCTTCATCGCAAGTTGCGATGCCCGGTTGTTTTGGCGCCGGGGGAAGATGCCGGTGATCGTATTCGGGCCCGGCAGTATCAGCGACGCCCATTCGACCCACGAACACATCCGCATCAGCGATGTTCTCCAGGCCGCCGAAGCCATGGCCGAGATGGTGGTTCGTTGGTGCGGCGAGAGTTGAACAACAAGCAGAAGGTTTCTCTCAACGTTCCGCAGTATGAGCATGTTTCCCGTTGTCTGGATCTATCCCGCGGGTGTGCAGAAACGCGAGTGCCTCGTCAAAAGTAGGAATACCGGCCCGTCCGCCGATGCGCGTACATTTGATTGCCGATACGGCGGACGCGAACTGAGCTGTCCGGCGCAGGTCCCAACCGTGCGCGAGTCCCACGATATAAGCGCCGTGGAAAACGTCGCCGGCGCCGGTCGTATCAACCACGTCCACCGGGAATGCGGGGGTGTGAAAACTATCTTCAGGCGTGATAGTGTAACAGCCCTTGTTCCCCTCAGTTTGAACGAAAATGCGCGGCCCCATCTCGATCGCTTTTGCGCCGGCCTGCCGGATATCTTTCTGACCGGACAATGCCTGTCCGAAACCGGACCCGCCGATGAGCACGTCCACGTGCGGTAACAAGGTCAGGTGGTCTTTCCATACTTTTCCCTGACTCGTGCCTGGGTCGAGTACGACTGTCTTGCCTGCCGCGTGCATCCACTGTGCGGCCTCCCGTGCGGCCTCCACGTGCAGGCCGTCAAGGTGCAAGTAATCAGCCGCAGTGATATACTCCCGATCCATCTCGTCGGTGTGGAGCGGTACCTCTCCCTGGCGCCCGCCGCCAAAGAACATACGCTCGCCGGTCTTTGCGTCAACAAATACAATGACGACCGCGTCATCCGGGCTATTGCGGTGTGCGATACGGCTGAGATCAACGCCGTAACGCTCCGTAAGACGGAGTTTCAAGTCAGCGGCGTTGTCATTGCCTGCCGTGCCGATAAAGCCGGCGGGAATGCCCAGGCGGGAAACAGCCGCCATGGCCGTTGCGGCCTGTCCGCCGCCATCGAAGCTAATTGCCTCAAACCGAGTATTGTGCTCCCACGTCGGCAACTGCTCTGCGCGGATCAGAATGTCGAGCGTTCCGCAACCAAGACCGACAACCTTAGGTTGAATGCCCATGCCCCTCCTCCTGAATGAATATCTTTGAGAAATGTGTTGGCAGTAGATACGATTTTCGCGTGCTTAGCGCAATAGAAAATGAGCGTTCAGTCATGGTGTTTCCATAGTTGGGATTCGGCCCTTGGCCGGCCTGTCTCATGAGCGTTGACACGGTCATTCTCTCTCAGGATCGGGGGAGATATCGGGGCGCTCCGTAGCGATCGCCGCGGCCGCCCACATCGCCATAGGGGTCGCCGAACCGGTTCATGAGGTCGTAGAGTTTGCCTCTCAACTCCGAGCGGATGACTGAATAGGCCGCGTCGTTGATCCGGTTATGCATTTCGCCCGGGTCGTTCTTCAGGTCGTACAGTTCATCCTGGTCGAAACCGTTGAAAACGTACTTGTGATTGGCGGTGATGAGCAGGCGTTGGGTGACGAAGAATTCACAGCCGTAGCCCACGCACATAATCGTGTCATCCCAATCCCTGGACTTTGGATTCTGGAGCAGAGGGCGGAGGGATCTGCCGTCCGCGTAGGGCAGGGGAGACAGTCCGAGCAGGTCCAGAAATGTGTGAGGGATGTCGTGCGTTTGCACCAGACGGTCGCATACGCCGGGTTTGGCGCCGGGAACACGTATGACAAGCGGCATGCGATAGACCTCCTCGTACGGCATCCAGCTCTTGATCCACATCCGGTGAGCGCCCAGCATGTCGCCGTGATCGGATGTGAAAACTACCATGGGGTTGTTGGCTTGCCCGCACGCATCCAAGGCGTCCAGTATGCGTCCAATCTGGTCG
>JAQULY010000566.1 GCA_028718445.1 Kiritimatiellia bacterium | reverse complement strand
CGTCAACAAGCTGCTCGATAACGTGGCCGTCTATCGGCGCCCCCTGGCGCCGGGCGAAGTCACCAAGATCTACCACCTGGAAGGCCGGTACGAACTGCTAAAACTGGTAACCGCGCCGTTCGCCGCCCAGCCACCGAAGATTGACGGCATTTTTGACGCCGGCGAATGGGACGGGGCGGCCGAAATCCGCGGTTTTATGGATGTTCAGACCGGCAAGCCGTGGAACGTGGAAGACGCGGTCCGGCTGCAGTACGACAAGGATAAGCTGTATTTTGCCTACCATTGTCCGCCGCCGGCGAGCATCGCGGGCAATGCCCCCATGATCGCGGCCATGCTCAGCAGCGCCAAGACCGGCAAGGACACCAATGTGGAGGCCGATGACGCGCTTTGGATCCACATAGTGAAGCCCCATCCGGGCGGCGATATCTACAACCTCTGTGTCAACGGCGCGAACACGCACTACGATTTCACCGAAGGCGGAACCGCGCCGGGCTCGATCGAGAAGGGTATCGACATCCACTGGAACCCCGCATGGATCACCGCCTCGACCGTGACGATGGATGGCTGGAAACTGGAAGGCGCGATTCCCTTCAAGGATCTCAAGATGGAGACGCCAAAACCGGGACAGCTCCTGCACGTCAACTTCACGCGGTACTGGCGCACGATTCTGGGCGGAGTGGTCAGTTGGGCCTACGGCCAACCTTACGACGAAATGACGAGGCTGAACTACTACGCGCCCACCCGTCCGATCCGCTTTGGTGAACCGGGCGGCGTGGCGGTGCGGCTGGAGCGCATCGGCAACCTGGTGCAGGGCGCGCTCGATGTGCGGGCCACGGTGGTTAACGCCGGGCCGTCTCCCGCAAGAGTGCGCGCCGAAATTGCCAGTAACTCGGGCGAGATCGAGGACTCCCAGACGATCGAGGTTCCCGCCAATGGATCGGCCCCTTACGCGTTCAAGAGCCGCGTCGTCAAACCCGAGACCGGCATGGTGGAATTGCGGGTCGCCGACGCGGCGACGGGCGCGTTGCTGTTCGTTTCGGCGCATCCCATCCTGCGGGCGGACCACCCGAGCGTCTACCTGCGCAAGTACCCGAGCTGGAGCCTGGTGAAGTTCGAGACCGAATTCGACGCGCTGAGCGCGACGCCGCCGGGTCAATTGGAGGCGGAGCTCACGGTGACGCCCGCGAAGGGCGGCAAGCCGCTCGTACGCCGGAAGGCGGGCCCCTTCGATCGCTATGCGCACACCTTCGAGCTTTCGACCAAAAACCTGGCGGCCGGCGCGTACGTGGCGGAGGCCAAGTTCCGCCATGGGCGCCGCCTGCTGGACACGGTGCGGCAGGAGTTTGAGGTCAAGCCGTTGCCCGAGTGGTACAACAACACGATCGGATGCGACGACCCGCGGCGGACCCCGCACCCGTTCTCCCACATGGAACTGCGCGAGAATCGGGACGCCACAGTCTGGGGCCGTATCTACCGCTGGGACGACTCGCTGCTGCCGGCGCAGATCGAGGTCAATCCCGGCCATGATAACCCCATGACACCGACTCCGGCGGGGCGCGGCATCCTGCGTGGGCCGATGCGGTTGGCGGGCCGGGCGGACGGAACAGATTTTTCAACCGAGCGGCTGAAAGCGGCCTTCGAGTGGACGGAGAAGCTGCCGACGCGGATTGCCGGCACACGCTGGGTTACGAACGGCAATCTCGCGATTACGGCCGACGTGAACATGGAGTTCGACGGGTTCTGCTGGGTGAAGCTGACGCTGGCGCCGGTGAAGGGGACGGTGGAGCTGCAATCGCTGGCTTTCGAGGAGCCGTTCACGCCGGAGTTCTCGGACGTCGCGAACATGGGCGAATACTCGCTGGTCGGCACGGGCAAGTTCCCGGACAAGTTCACACAAAAATCTGCCATCCTGCCGATCTGGGTGGGGAACGGCGAGGGCGGTCTGCAAACTTTCGTAGATACGATGGCGACGTGGAGCGTGAAGGATCTGCAGACCACGCTGCAGCTCATGCCGGGCCAGGAGGGCGGAACGATGCGCTACAACCTGGTGGACCGGACGCTGACGCTCTCCAAGCCGCGGACGATCGCGTTCGGTTTCAGCGCCACGCCAACCCGGATCAAGGACTGGCGAACGTGGCGCGAGCCGACACGCGGACGCCGCAGTTCCCATTATGCCTGGTATCCCGGCGAGGAATGGAACGTGGGCGACCTGGGGTGGGTCCAGAGCTATCACAATGGCGGCGGGCCGCAACCGCGGGCCGACTGGGGCGCGTGGGTGTACAACCAGCCGTACATGAACACCGACTATGTCCCCGTCAACGATCCCGATGTCCAGGAGTTCGGCGACGAGTGGCTGGCCAACGCCGAGGACCGCTGGCGCGACAAGATCGGCCTGGCGGGGCACACACTTCACGCGACGTACCACTCCAAGTCCTATCGCGACTGGGTCGTCTGGAAAATGCACGAGCTGTTCAGGCGTCAGCCGTTCGGAGGCTGGTACTACGACGTGGTGTCGCCGGTGGCCTCGGCCAATCCCTATGCCGGCGCCGGCGTCGTGCTCGAGGACGGCACGCGTAGACCGACCACGGCGCTGCTGGGTCTGCGCGAGGTGACCAAGCGGCTCTACACGATGTGTCGCTTCACTTACCCCGACGGCGAAACGATGTTCCACTCCAGCGGCATGCCGAACATGGCCTACATGGCCTTCGGCGAGATCTTCTGGGATGGCGAGAACCTGGGCAGTTCAATCAACGCGCAGCAGCCGACCTACCGCGGCGTGTTGACGCCGGAGCGCTTCCGAGCCGAGTACATGGGGCATAACTTCGGCCCCAAACTATTGTGGCTGGGCCAAGCCCGCATCAAGGCCGAGACCGCGCGCGAGTACGGACCGGACGCGATCGCCGATCATGTGGCCGGACTGCAACTCCTGCACGACTCGCCCGTGAACGCGGGCGGCGGGTTTGGCGGCACGGTGTTCGGCGCCGACGGCGCTCAGTTGGTCTGGCATTGCGACCAGGCGGAGGTGCGCGTCTACAAGGCCATCCGGCGTTACGACCTCTACAGTCCGGGCTACCGTTTCGTGCCGTACTGGAGGCAGAACGCGGCCGCGGGGCTCAAGGACCGCCAGTTCGTCTCCTGGTATGTCCGTCAGCCGGTCCAAACGACACGCTGGGATTTCTGGACACGCGAGGAAACCGACGAGTCGTTGCCGCATCGAGTCATCGGTATTTTCTGCAACGAGTCCGACTGGAAGGGCGAAATGGCGGTGCAGGTGGACCTGAAGAAGCTCGGATTCGCGGAGGGCGCTACGGTCACGGCCGTCAATGCCGTGCATTCCACCGGCTACCGCATCGAGAACGCCAATACGCCTCAGGAGCAGGGAGCGTTCTTCTCAAAGTCCGACGAAACCGCGATACTAACGGGTAACGAACTCCGCTTTCCGATGAGCGAATGGAACTTCCGCATGATCGTGCTGGAGGAGTAGCGCTTCAACTAGAGCAATACGACCGCGTAGCGGCCGTGCTGCTTTCTATAGGATAATAT
>JAQULY010000565.1 GCA_028718445.1 Kiritimatiellia bacterium | reverse complement strand
TGTAGCGGCAACCAGATTATGGCCGCTTCGATCATGCTAAATAGGGTAACACTTTTCCGCCGACCGAGATGGTTATGTGACCTTCCCGGCGCAGCCACGTTTCGACCGCCAGGCGCCATGCGGCATCCGCCGCCCGCCGACCGGTCAGTTTTGTTTCCGCCATGGCAAGCGATGCCATGGCCCGAATATCCTCGAACACCTCCCTCCTTTGATTACGGTCATAATAATACTTGCGATCCTGTTTGCCCACTTCAAAACAATGCCTGGATGATATGCCTTTCAGGCATGGTCGCAGCCGCTGGTTGAGGTCGTGCGCCGCGACTTCCGAGCCAAGTTGCAGGACATTGATGGCATCCTCTTCCGTCATCACCGGCCATTTGCGGCCCACGAACTTGCCGCGCAATACTTTCTGGAACTCATCCTGCCCTTTTTCCATGCTTCCGTTATACGGCGGATAATGAGGTGGAGAGTTGAGCGGAATAACCAGATATTCGCTCCGCACCGCATCTACCAACACGTTATTAAGATTGCCGTGATTGTCCTGTTTCATGACCAGTGGCGGCCCGTATTTGGCGAACATGGCCTTGAGCCGTGCCGCCACGATTTCACCGGTTGCCAGCGTAGCGCTGGTCAACGGTTCGAACTGATACCGGCTGGCCAGATCGCGCATCTGGTTCCAATAAAACTTGCCCGGCATATTCAGTCCAAGTTCCACCGCCAGCATCTCCATGTCGTCCATGCTCCACACCAGTCCCGGCGTCAACCAGACGATCCGACGCTTTTCCGCATCCGTCCGGCGCCAATACTCCCGGCGCAACAGTTCCGCCAGTTCGCCTATGACCCGTCGCGAAAGCTGCTCCCGAAAGCGCTCATAAAGCGCACCAGTTCCTGTCGTCCTGTGCCTCCCATGGGCCAGCATCATTAAATCGGACATCAGCGTTTCCAGTTCCAGCGGCGCGACCTTGGCCGGGCCGGGGACGGACAGCAGAGGCGTGCCACACCTCTGCCGTCCGCGCCAGCGCCGAATACTCCGCAACGGCGTTCCCGCCGCCATGCCGATCTCGCGATATGTCCCACCAAGGTCAGCATGCACTCTCTCAATCGCCGCAATTACTTCGGCCCCGCGCGCCAGCTTTTTTTTTCGTTCCCCGGTCATCTTCAACCCGCGCTTTCTGCAAAATTTCCCGCACCCGCAAGAGCCGCTGCAACTCCAGTTTCTCCCGCTGGAGCTGCCCCAGTTGCGCCAGGAGCGCTTCCTTCTCCGTGTCCCGCACATTCCCCGGCCGGCCCGCAGGCCGCGGCGCCAACGCCGCCGCCATGCCCTCCAGCCCTCGCTGAGCCCGCTGATAAAACGTCTTGCGCGAGACTCCCATCTGCCGCGCCGCTTCTGACGCCGTCAGCTGGCCCATCTCCACGCGCATGATCAGCAGAAGCTCCTCCCGCTCCGCGCTTTCGATCCGGATCATTTAGCCCTCCGTCGTTACCGCCGGCGGTGACGAGGGCGACACACGCCTGGCCATCCCCGCCATCCGCGCCTGCGCCCGTTGTTGGCCCTCTTGTTCCCCCGCCTTCTTCTCCAAAAGCCGCTTGATGCTGACCGACAGGGCCGGGCCCTTCTCCGCCACCGCCCGCCCCTCCCGGGGCGTCAGCGCCGCGATCAGCCCGCCCATTGCCTTCTCCTGCCAATATGCCAACAGGCTCACGCTGACCTTCAACTCCCGGCAGATCTCCTTCTTGCTCTTGCGCTCCGACCACACCAGCAACACCGCCCGGCACTGCTCCAGGGCATTGTATTTGCGTCCGACTTCTTTCGTCAGCATAGTCTTTTCCCTCCTCTTGGCAATTCATCTTTACGCCTGATTCTCCGCCGCCAACGGCGCCGGCAGGACGGTCTTCTCCGTCGCCAGTCCCACCAGCATACTTTCCAGTCGCCGGCCCAGTTCCCCCTGCACCGGCGATGTCAGCTCCTCCCCGCCCATGGCCCTGTGAATTCCCTGGAGTCCCTTCCGCTCCCAGCCGTTCAGCGACCCCCAGTTCACTCCCAGCTCCCGGCACACCTGCGATGTGTTCCGCCGTCCGCTCCATATCGCCAGGACTGCCTGCGCCTTTGCCCGAGCACTTACCACCCGCCTTGCTTTCCGTTTCTTCTCGATTGTGTTTGTTGTGCTCATCTCCGATGTCCTCCGCTTTTTCCACCACTAATTTTACCTGCCCCTCTTCCGTTTTGATCGTCACCGACTGATCTCCCATCCGCCCCATCATGTAGAATGGCGCCTGCGGCTTGCCGTTCAAGGCCAGTTCCTTCGCGTTCGCCACGATCCCTTTTTCGATCTCGTCCCGCATCGCCTGCTCGATCCGGTAAAACCGGTCCGACGGGCATAGGCCATCCAAGGCCTGATGCGGCCGCTGGTGATTGTAATATTGCACCCACCAGCGCAGGCGCTCCCGCGCCTCCTCGAAGGTCGCAAAGCGCGCCCGGCTGATGAACTCTTCCCAGATCGTCTTCCAGAAACGTTCAATCTTCCCAAGCGTTTGCGGATGGTGGGGACTACTGCGGATATGTTGGATCCGGTTCCGGGCCAGTTCCTGCTGGAATTTGGTCTTGCCGTGCCAACTCGCATACTGCCGCCCGTTATCCGTCAGCATCTCCTTGGGCGCCCCGTGCGCCCCCACGCCTCGCCGGAACACCTCCAGCAGATTATCGGCCGTCTGGCTGCGGAATACTTCCAGGGCCGTGATGTACCGGGAATGGTCGTCGATGAACCCGATCAGGTAGGCATATCCACCAGGTCCCAACCATTCAGGTGGCCGGACAGCTTCCCCGCCAAGCTTGAAGGGAAAGATATCGCTCTGCCACATCTGGTTGGGTGTGGCGCGCTCGAAAAAACGCGGCTTCGACGGGTTGGACGGCGTCTTCCTCTTTTTGGACGTGATGAGCTTTTCGCGGTGCAGGGTCTTGCGCACCGTTTCCGGGCTCGCCGATAAGTGGAATATCCGCCGTAATGTCTGCGAGATGCGCTTGATGCCAAAGGCCGGATGCTTGCGCTTGAGCGCCGTTATCTCGGCGCGGATCAGTGCCCGTGCATTCGGCTTGCTTAATGTGACAGACTGGTTGGCTGTCCGACGTCCGATCAGCAGCGGATGCAGGCCTTCTTCCCCGCTCTTGCGGTACTGCCGTACCCATCCGGAAATCGTCCAGCTACTGACTCCTATTTCCCGTGCCACCAACTTGACCGGCACACCTTCTTCCAAACACAACTGCACCGCGCGCCGTTTGATCTCGTACTTTTGCGTACGCTTATGGCCATCAGAAAAATTTGCCGAACTTGGCCGTGCGCCATTTTGGCCCGCCGCGCTGTGCCCTCCTCTCCCCCCAGGAGGGCACATCTCTTCCTTCCTTACTACCTGCTTGCCGGCCTTACTCTTCTCTACCTGCTTCCCTGCTTTCATCAGTAACACTCCCGAAGATCTTCAACAGATCTTCTTTCAGAAGTGTTACCCTATTTTAGCCTCCACGAGCGGCCATTATCTGGTCGTTAGCGCAC
>JAQULY010000564.1 GCA_028718445.1 Kiritimatiellia bacterium | reverse complement strand
CGGGACAGCGGGTGGTCCGTACACCGTGACGGCGACGAGTGGTGGCAAGAACGGAACAGCGGCTGTGGCGGTGACGTTGCCGGGCAGTGGACCGGTTGCGCACTGGATGCTCGATGAGACGAGCGGGGTGAAAGCGGTGGATGCGTCCGGCAATGGGCATACCGGAACGCTGGCAAGCGCGATGGCCTGGACGAACGGGGTAATCGGCGGCGCGGTACGATATACGAGCACGTATAAGAACATCGCGGTGAGCCCAGTGGTGGATATCGGGGCGGAGTGGACGATCGCCGGGTGGTTTACAATGCCGTTGCCGGCCTCTTCGTATGTGCACAAGTTCGTGTCTGACAGCTCCGGAGCGGCGCCGATCAGTGTGTGGCACAGCACCATGATTCTCGGCGTGAGTACGCCGACGTTTGTCGGTAGCGGCTACAATCTGTCGGGATTGTCGGCGGGCTGGCATCACCTGACCGGTGTGGCTAGCGGGACGACGACGGTGTTTTACGTGGATGGAGCGTATGTGGGCACGAGTCCGGCGAAACTGACGTCGGAAGTGGCGATGATAGGGAATTCAGTGTCGGCGGCTAACGCGTTCAGCGATGCGATGGACGATGTGCGGGTGTACAATCGCGTGCTGTCGGCATCGGAGGTGGCGGTGTTGGCCGGCGGGACGGTCAATCCGGATGAGAACACGAACGGTCTGCCCGACGCATGGGAAGTGACGAACTTCGGCGCTACGAATGCGGTGGAAGGCGGGGCGCAGGATGACTATGACCATGACGGGATGAATAACCTGTCGGAATACATAGCGGGGACCTGCCCGACGAACGCGGCGGACTTGTTTAAGATAGCTGATGCGACGCCCGATGGGTCTTCATCCACAGGCATGGTGATTCGGTGGTCGAGTGTGGCCGGTAAATGGTACGCGATTCAGACGGCGACGAATCTGATGTCAGGCTTTGACGGGTGGGCGGAAACCAACATACCAGCGACGCCGAGTATAAACACGTATACGGTAATCGTGGATCAGATCCGGAGCCGGTACTACAGGGTGATGGTGGAGTAAGCGGAACGCGGAACTCGGAATGGGGAACGCGGAAGGAAGAAGAAATTAGTCGCGGCAAGCAGATGGCATGGCGGGAGTAATTAAGCTTTGTCGTAAGCATTGTCGAAGTCAGTGGAGTGACAAGGTTGGAGGACGACAAAGCTTGAAGTGCCTCAGATTTGCGGGTGTTTGTCAGTCGATATACCTTTTCGTATAGTTTCAAACTAAAGATATACGTATAAGGAGCAGGACGGCGCGGCGCCCTCCAGTCAAGAATTATCACGTGTTTTGGATGGTTGCGCGCCGTCGCAACCGATTTCCAGCGACAGTATGCAATTATTTCACGGCTTCCGACACATTACGTCAACAAAACGCTTTTGCTTGCATGGCGCATGTGGTAGGTTTTGAGCCATGAAGGAATGGTACAACGGCTATAGATTCACCAAGCGGGATGTCAGAGTATATAATCCGTTCTCGACGCTGTTGGTTCTCAAGCAGAAGGAGTTTATCAACTACTGGTTTGAAACTGGGACGCCGACATTCCTGATCAACCTGATCCATGGAGCGGGGTTTTGACGTGCCGGAGATGGAAGGGATAAAGGCGACGCAGGAATCATTCGGGGCATACGAAGTGGAGACGCCGGCGCTTGAGCCATTGTTGTATCAGACCGGATACCGGACAATTTTAGGTTGAAAGGGGGGGGTGTGAATGCCGGCAGAATAGTTCTCTGCATGGCGCTTGCCGCGAGTGTATCCTGCGTGGCGCCTGCAAGCGAAGACCGCAGTGGTCCGAATGACGAGATGCTCGACCTCGCCAGAGACGCCACGGCGCTCGTGAAGTCCAGGCCGCGCCGGGACGGGAAAGGTTCAGCATTCTGCATACATCCGGACGGATATTTCCTGTCAAACGTCCACGTCGTAGGAACGGCGGGCGACATGTACCTGGCGCTAAAGGCGGGAACTCAGTCGGAACGGATTGTCAGGGCCAAAATCATTCGAACCATGCGGGATGCTGATCTGGCGCTTGTCCGGACATCGGCTCCGGGGCCGTATCCTTTTTTGCGTCTGGCTGTTGCCGGACGTCTGGCTGTGTCATCGCCGGTAGCGACTGTCGGGTATGGCGTTGACTATCGTTCGAACGAGAGCCGCAACCTGCCGGCGCAGGTGAATCGTGGAACCGTGACGGTGATTCGGGAGGAAGACGGCCAGGCGCATGAGATCGAAACGGATCTTTCGCTCAACAGGGGGAATTCGGGAGGGGCGATCCTTGACGATAAGGGGAATGTCGCGGCCGTGGTGTTCGCTGGGAAACCGGGTCAGGGAATGACGCTCGGGGTGCCGGTGAATCGCGTACTGGAATTCATCGAGCCGCCCGAACTGATTCTAGAACCGGTTATGGCTGACGAGAGAAAGGCGCAGATGCCTGTTGAGATTCGGTTCCAAGCGCTTTTTCCTGGATTTCCCGGGCCAGAGAAGGTTTCCACCGAATTGACGCTTTATTCTCCGGGTTCTTCGCCGCGAACTCTGAGTCTTGAGAAGAAGGCGACAAACACGTATGCGGTTTCTACCATATTGATGCCGGATTCGGGTGCAGGCACGGTGCTCCCTCTTGTCGTTTCGGATGGCGGTGAACCAGGGGTCGCCATTCCTTTCACGCTGATCGTCAATCCGGATGGCGGGAAAGGGGCGCGGCTTGACGGGAGCATACCTATTTCTTCGCTCACGCGAGGCCAGTTGGCGCACTTCACCTTTTCCGGGGAAGACGGCAATCAGGCGATGGATGTATCTGGCAATAACAACCGCGTGATTCTGGAGGGCGCGCCGCGCCGGATAACGGGGCCGGTCGGACCGGCCATGGAACTGGATGGAAGGGACGACTGTCTGGTTCAGGCGGGTGGCCCGGAGATTCATCAATTCAGCGCCATCTCACTCGCTCTCTGGATTCGAACATCACAGAAGGGTGGCGCCGCCGAGCGGGTTTCGCCGGCGATCGCACGGGCGGAGGGATCGTCCGGGGCGGAGACATGGGGATGGCTGGACCGGGAGGGAAGAATCGGCTTCCAGCGAGGCGAATGTTCCTTGCGCAGAGTCTGGAGCCGGTGAACGACGGCCAATGGCATCATGTGGCGATGACTTTGGACGCGGCGGCGGGCAGACTTGCGCTCTATGTTGATGGAATACTCAATAGCGCGGTCGAGTTGGAGAAGGAAATTGAAAAGATAGTTCTTCCCATCACCTGCATTGGAAGAAGCGGCGCCCCTGATTCGAAACCGATGTACCTGGAGGCCGGGATTGACGAGGTCTACCTGTACCGCCGCGCGTTGCATCCGGGTGAGGTCATGATGCTGAGCCGGCCCGACAGGGAAAGCAATAAAGGACAGGAAAGAGAACTGCCCGCTAATAAGCGCTAATAAAGAATGGGTCAGGGACTCTTCTTGATTTGTTTTGAACCCGGCAAGATTCTTGTTCTTTGCTGAATCTTTGCCAATTCCACTTCGTTTGATGTGTCATAAAATA
>JAQULY010000563.1 GCA_028718445.1 Kiritimatiellia bacterium | reverse complement strand
CTTCAGGATGGCATCCCGCCACTCCGGACGCACCGGAACCGCGGTGGAAATCGCCGCCGCCCAGTTCTCGACGTCGTCGGCCGCCACGAACAACGCCCGCCCTTCCGCGATCTCTCGATACACGGGAATGTCGGACAGAATCAGGCCGGTGCCGCAAGCCAGCGCCTCGATCACCGGGATGCCGAAGCCCTCCATGCGCGAGGCATGCACCATGGCATCGGCAGCCGCATACGCGAGCCGTAGCCAGGCGTCATCCGCCGACGCCACGAAATGTACGCGCCCGGCGATGCCCGGCTCGGAAAGCAAAGCCGCCTCGTCAGGCCGCAGCGACGCACCGCCCACGGCCACCAGGTGGCGATCGGTCTTGTCCACGGCCAGGACGAACGCGCGCAGCAGCGTCCCGAAATTCTTGTAGTTGCCGCGGTCGCCGACATGGACGAGATAGGGCGACCCGCCGGTCTGCCGCGCGCGGAACGCCTCCCGCTCGGCCCCTGTCGGCAGCGGACGCGCGAACGGCTCCGACACGGCCGGATACGCCACCACCAACCGGTCGGGGTTGACATTCGCCCGCTTGATCGCCAGGTCCGCGGTCGCCTTCGAGATCGCGATGACGGCCGCCGCGCGCCGCAATTCGCCCATTTGCCGCTCCACAAAGCCAACCCCGTTCGGGTGCAGGTGCGGGAACTCGGCGTCTATGAAATCGTAAGCCGTCACCACCGTCGGACGCTTGAAGCGCGGCCAGCGGGTGTAGTGCGTGCTGTGGAAGATGTCGGCCATGTACGCCGACCAGCGCGCCCGTAGACTGCCGCTCCGGAGAAAGGACAGTTCCGGCCGTGGCGCCGCGGTGTCCGGCGCGACCACGGCAACGCGTACCTGGTCCTGCCGCCGTGCCAGCGAACGCAGCACTTCGCACCAGTACCGCGAGATTCCGCCTTGCGGACGCGCGGCGAAGATCGTCCCGTCAACAACCACCCGAATCATGCCCTGCCGCCTTTGGACACATGCCGTCGGCCCAGTCGGCACGTCAGCCACCATCTGGCCACCATCGCCAGACTGATGAAGATATTGGACTCGCGCACCGCCTCCTGCCATGTGGCGAGCGGCCGTAAGCGTGCCAGCTCAATAGTGGCATCGCGCAGTTGCTCCAAGTCGTGAAGAATCGCTTGCGGCAACAGGCGTTCCAGTACGACGCGTCGTTCGCGTGGCACCGAGGCCATGTTCGTCTCGCTGGACCCTCCCGCGTCGTAAAAGGCCACCGCCAGCGGCACGTGCCGCGCCGTGCAACGCGCCAGCAGAGCCCGGACGGTGAACTCCCAGTCCGCCACGACCTTGAGGCTTTCGTCGTACCCTCCCAACTCCTCAAACAGACGGCGCCTGTAGAAGATGGTCTGATGGCAGTAACCCCAATCCAGATATGGCGCCATCGTCATCCTGTCCGGCTGCCGGCAATACCGCGTCCCACCGCGGCCGTCGGGCCGCAGAAAGTCGCCATAGACGATGTCTTCGTCGCCGCCGCGGCCCAGCATGTCCGCCAGCACCGTCGGCGCGGTCAGCCAGTCGCCGCTGTTGAGGAAATACACGTACTCTCCGCGTGCGCGTCGCACGCCCTTGTTCATGGCGTTGAAGATGCCGGTGTCCGGTTCCGACACCCAGTTGGTCAGCGCCGACGCATGCGCGCGGATCGCGTCCACGCTACCGTCGTCGCTGCCGTCGTCCACCACGATGTGCTCGAAGTCGCGGAACGTCTGCGCAGCGACGCTCGCGAGTGTCTTGGTCAAACCCGCGGCCTGGTTCAGGTTGATGGTGACGATCGAGAGTCTCATGCGTTGCGATTCCAGATGAGCCGTACCAGCGCCTCGCGCAACCTGGTCTTGTTGTGTTCGGCCAGGTAGGCTGCAAAACGCGCCCGCCGCAGGCGCCGCGCGCGCGCCCTAGGCCGACACAATGCCGCAATCGCCGCGACGGCCTGCCGCGTCGAGCCGGCCCTTATGGTCAGGCCCAGGCGGAACCGTCTCACCCGCTCGCGCATGCAGCCGTAATTTCCCACCACTACCAGCTTGCCGAACTGGGCCGCCTTGCCTAGCAGGCCGCTGCTGTGCGGATGGTCCTCGTAGGCCAGGTAAAGCACCGTGCAGGCCGTCATCAGCGCGTTGAACGCCGCCTCGGTCTCGATCGCTTCCAGGTGCAGCAGGATATGCTCGTGGTGTCCGGCCTCTTGCAGCAGCGCATCCAACTCGCGCTCCGCGCGGCGATAGGTCCTGCGCTCTTCTTCACCCAGCCGGCCTGCAAGCAGGAAGCAGCACTGCGTGCCCTGCATCGCCAGCGCTGCCCGCAGGAAGCATAGCACGCCCTTCCGCCGCCCCAACACGCCCAGCAAGGCAACAATCGGCCGACCCGCCGCCTGCCGCAACACACGTTCCACCAACGGCGGATTCGCGGACGGCAATGAGCAATCCGGCACATCCGGCATGGCGACCACCGGTATGCCGCGTGCCACGGCGCCCATCCCGCGCGCGACGCCTTCATCCAGCACCGCCACACCGCGGCAACAGGGCATCTTCAGAAAGGCCCGGTCCCGTTCGCGCTCGCGCGGCGGGAATAGGCGCGCACGCAAGCCGGTGGGACGCAGGTACGTCGGGAACAGATACAGCCCCACCCACGGACGCGGCATCAGCTCCGACGCCAGCACGGGCTCATCGCAAAGGAAGGAGTCCAACCACGTGATCGTCACCACGTCCACGCGCCGCCCCCAAGCGCGCTCCTCATCCGTCAGCAGCGCGCCGAGACGGGCCCAGTTTGCCAGGCGCGCATTCGGATACGCCCCGCGATCGAACCCGTAGGAGAACAGCGCCGTCCGGCAGCGGTCGGCGTACTCGGGCATCGCGCTGTCTACCCATTTTCGTATGACCTCCGGATGCTGGCAGAGCACGAGCACGCACGTTCCCGCGCCCTGCAGCAGAGCTTCGGTAAAGAGTTTGAGCTGGGTCTCCGGATGTCCGGTCCAGTGGGGCTCGACCACCGCAACGACACGCGTTCCGTCCATCACAGGACTCCTTTTACGCGTACCCCGCCGCGACGGTACCGCGCGCGCAGAGCCCTGAACTCGCGCCACTCGCGCCGCCAGGCCGACAGCGGCTGGCCAAACGGTTCCAGGGGATAGCGGATGCCACGCCGACGCGCTTGCGCCAGGAACTCGCGCTGGAACGGCAGAAAGTAACGCCGTGTCCATGGTTTCCTGTCGCTGGCATAGTGGACTATCGCCGGCCCCTGCCGTAGCGTCTCGCGCCGCGCGGGAGTGAGCGTGCCGAAGCCGCGCACGCAGTGATAGATGTTGAAGTTCCAGGTCTCGTCGAGCGCCATCCAGTCAGCTTGCATCACCACGTTCAGCGCATCCTGGTCGGCATAGCCGCAGCGTTTTGGATCGCCATGGTGGCGTGCCAGGTAGTCTATCGCCTGCTCGGGAATCTGCTTGCGCCGCCAGGTTGGCAGATCCATGACGAGCACTCCCGAGTTGAAATACCCCCGCTCGCCGCGGATGTCCAGCCGCGCGCATTCAAGC
>JAQULY010000562.1 GCA_028718445.1 Kiritimatiellia bacterium | reverse complement strand
GAAGCGCTCGGCGTCGGGCAACTGCTCGATCACCGGGTGGCGCCCCTCGCGGATGATCAGTTCGTCGCCTTCGTGCATCTCGGGACGCGTGTAGCCCAGCGCCAGCGCGCGATCCGCCAGCGAGGCCAGCGCGTCGAGCCCCGCCAGCGCGGCGGCGGTCTCCTGGATGGCGGCGGTTTGCGCGCTCGCGCGGTCGCGCAGCGCGCAGAAGATTTCGTATTCGAGCGCGCGCGACCGGTCCTGCGCGCCGAAGATGCGCTGCTCGTAGTCCTTTAGCTCGGGCGTGATGAAGCGTTCGGCGCCGACCAGCGTCTGGCGACGTTCGTAGTTCGCCGGCACGTTGTCGGACTGTCCCTTGGAGACCTCAATGTAGAAACCGAAGACCTTGTTGTGGCGCACCTTGAGTGTCTTGATGCCGGTGCGCTCCTGTTCCTGGGCCTGGTAGCGTGCCAGCCAGGCGTGGCCGTCGCCCGCCATCTGGCGCAGCTCGTCGAGCTGAGCGTTGTAACCCGGCTGGATCATGCCGCCATCCTTGAGCCCGATCGGCGGTGCCTCCACCAGCCCGCGCAGCAGTTCCCCGGCAAGTTCCGGCAGCGGTTGCATCTGCCCGGCCAGTTCCTGCACCAGACCATCCGATACCGCCCGCAGCGTCTCCTGAATGGCGGGCATGGCTTGTAGCGACGTGGCCAGCGCGCGCAGGTCGCGCGCGTTGCCCTGTCCCGAACCGATGCGCGCGATCAGGCGCTCCAGGTCGCGTATCTCACCGAGCGCCTCGCGAAACGCCGTGAGCGCCGTCCGCGTCCCGCAGAAGCAGGCCACGGCCTCGTGGCGGCGCCCGATGGCCGCGAGCGAGCTCAGCGGACGCAGCAGCCACGCGCGCAGCAGCCGCGCGCCCATCGGCGTGCGGGTGTTGTCGAGCACGCCGAGCAGCGTGTTCTCGGGCGCACGCCCGCGCAACGGAATCAGATCGAGATTGGCGCAGGTGGACTCGTCCAGCAGCAGGCAGTCGCCGGCCTGGCGCACGTGCAGCGCGCGCACGTGGCTCACCGGACGTCGCAACTCCTCGCGCACATGGTGCAGCAGGGCGCCGGCGGCGCCGATCAGCGCGGGAAGGTGTTCGCAGCCGAACCCGTCCAGCGAATGCACGCGGAAGTGGCGCAGCAATTCCTGCCGCGCGCTGTCCTGTTGCAGCGTCCACGACTCGATGGCGGTGACGGCCGGCAGCGTGGCCGCGCGCAATATCCCGCCCAAGTCCCCGTGCTCGCGCTGCTCGGCCCCCACCAGGCACTCGCTGGGGGCGTAGCGCCGCAGATGGTCGCGCAGCGCGTCGCCGCCGCGGACCTCCTCGACCGAGAAATCGCCGGTGGAGAGGTCCAGCAGCGCCAGGCCGAACAGGCCGGTCTCGGCCTCGTGGATGGCCGCCAGGTAATTGTTGCGGGCCGCATCGAGGATGGTGTCTTCGATGACGGTGCCGGGCGTGACCACGCGCGCGACCTCGCGCCGCACTATGCCCTTGGCCAGGGCGGGATCCTCGACCGGCTCGCAGATGGCGGCCTGGCGTCCGGCGCGCACCAGTTTGGCCAGGTAGCTATCGAGCGCGTGATAGGGTACGCCGCACATCGGCACGCCGGCGCGCCGCGTCAGGGCCACCCCAAGAATCGGCGCGGCGGTCTTGGCATCGTCGAAAAACATCTCGTAGAAGTCGCCCAGCCGGAAGAGCAGCAGCGTGTCTTCCGGCAGCTCGGAGCGGATGCGGCGGTACTGCCGCATCATCGGGGTAAGTTCGTCGGGTTTGGAGGCCATCTGTCTACTGAATTCTCCTGAATGCGCTCTCCGAAATTCCGGTTAACGTTGGCCGGCCAGCCGGCATGCAAGGAGCTGCCACTGCGCTGTGGTCAATTCCTCGGGACGGATTCGTCCCGGCAGACCGGCCGCCTCCAGGCAGGCCGCCGCGTCCACGTCCGGCAGTCCCAGTTCGGCGCAGGCCGCGCGCATCAGCGCCAACATCTGTTTGCGCCGGTGCATGAAAACATGCCTGGTGAGACGCTCGAACACGTCGCGCTCCGTCTCCGTCAGCGGCAGGCGCGCGTGCTGCCGCAGTCGCACCAGCGACGACCCCACCTCCGGACGCGGCCAGAAACAGGAAGACTTGATCTCGCGCAACAGCTCCACGTCGTAGCGCCGTTGTACCCAGACCCCCGCGAGCCCGCGCGCGGCGGCGCCAGGCGGCGCGGCCAGCCGCTCGGCCACCTCGTGCTGCACGGTGACGGCGATGAGCGGCGGCGACAGCGGATGGCGCGTCAGCTCCAACAGAATGCGCGTGCCCGCGGAGTAAGGCAGGTTCGAGACACAGGCGGCGAAGTAAGCCGGTGCGGCGGGCGGGCGGACGGGCGGTTCGTGAAGATCTGCGCCGCTCGGCGCCGCGCCGCCGTCAGTCAGCAGCCGGTCCAGATCGAGATCGAGCATATCCGCCTCGATCAGCGCCAGCCTCTCGTGGGCGCCGAACGTTTCGCGCAGCCACGCCGCCAGGCGGCGGTCCTTCTCGACGGCCGTCACGCGCGCCCCGGCTCCCAGCAACGCCTCGGTGACGACGCCCAGTCCCGGCCCGACTTCCAACACGGCGGCCCCCGGCGTCAACTCCGCCGATGCCACGATGGCGTCGAGGATGTTGCGGTCGATCAGGAAGTTCTGTCCCAACGTGCGGTTGGGATGGAAATCCTGCTGCTGGCACCAGGCCTTGACCTCGGATGGACGGGTGAGGTGCATCGCCGTGGAGGGCCGGGGTTACGGCAGGGGGTAAATGCGCACGTGCACGTCCTGCTTCAGGCGCTCAATCCAGTCATGGTAACGCCGTTCGGCCAGCGCGCGCTTGAGACGCGCCTCGATGGTCTGCCAGGCATCCTCGATCGGCAGGTAGGGCTCCGTCTGCACGGCGGTCTTGCGGACGATGTAGATGCCGTTGTCCGTCTCGATCGGATCGCCGATGGCTCCGGGTTTGAGCGCCTCCAGCGCCTTGGCGATTTCCGGTCGGAAGGATTCCGCCGGATTGACGTAGCCCCAGTCGCCGCCATCGCCGGCATGGTCTTCATCCGACTCCTTCCGTGCCAGCGTCTCGAAATCCTGTCCGTCCCGCAGGCGCTTCAGCAGGGCGCGCGCCCTGGCACGCAGTCCGTCCGCATCCTCGCCCTCGCGGGGAAGCAGCAGGATCATGCCGACGCGCACCGGTCCTTCCAGGGCGAACTCCGTGCGGTTGCTGGCATAGTAGGCGCGCACCTCCGCCGGCGGCACGATCACGGCCCGATCCACGAACTGGTGCCGCATGGCCGACACGATCATCTCCTCCTCCAAGCGCTTGCGCCAGGCATCGTAACTCAGGTTCTCGCGCGCCAGCCGCGAAATCAACTGCGCGCGGTCGCCGCCAAAATGCTCCTCGATCACCGCTTCGACGCGCCGGTCAACCATCCAGGGCTGCAGCTTCTGTTCCGACTTCTCATAAGCCTGCAGGATCAACTTCCGCGCCACCAGTTCGTGGAGGGCCTCACTATACAGTTCGCGCAGGT
>JAQULY010000561.1 GCA_028718445.1 Kiritimatiellia bacterium | reverse complement strand
GCAAGACCGTTGCCAACGGCATCAGCGCCGCCAGCGTTAGCAGCCCACTCCTCGTCCTCACACTAGTACTGCGTGTCGTGTTCATGCTTACCCCTTTTTTTTGGATTACACCCTTCCTCCACCGTCTCTCCTGCGGACGCGGAAACGCCCGCCGCCTTGTCCCGATCTCCGTCAGCCGGTCCCAGCTCCCTTTCTTCAGCCGTCTCCAAACGGGCCGCGAACGTCACGTGCCCCGGTTTGAAGGACCGTGGCCCGCAGACCACTTCCATCAAATGACGCGCCATCTCTCCCAGTGGCTTGCTCAAGACATCGTCGTTCGAGTCGCCCCGCCGCCATGTCACATGGACATCGAAGCAGATGAGACGGACGGAACGACCGACCGCTGGCGGACATCTCGCGAGAGCCTGACGGACCTGGCGTGATTCTCGCTCAGTCGTCGTAAACACCGCGTCCACGGGAGGGGTCTGGCGAAGGGCTTGACGTAGGAAGGCCGCCGGATCGCTGCCCCCCCCTGAAATTGCCATGGACTGCGGCCGGAAGAGTGGCATCCCCTGGCGCTTGCACTCGCGGGACAGCTGCCTGAGCATGGCGGGCCACACACTGTGGGTTTCCCATCGATGGAAAACCGCGACGGCTGGATGCCGGCAACCACACCGCGCCAAGTGCTCCACGAGACGTTTCAGCATGTCGGGGTAATCCACGTCAAAACTCATTATCGGCAAGCCGTCGGTGGAAAATCCGAGATAGGACGGACTGGCGGAGAGCACCAGACACCGACATCCGCGCTTGGCCAACTTCTGGATCACGTCGCTGTACTGATTACCCAGGAAGACCACGTAGTCGTCGCGTCTCAGGTGCGTCAACAGCGTCCAGTTGATCTCGCGATTGTTTAACGGCGAGATGGAGAGAATCTTCAGCTCGGCATGCAACTGGTGTGTCGCCGTCAGGAGATCCTCAAGCACACGCAGGGCGAGGTTGCGCGTCGGGTTCTGCTCGTCCGTCAATGCCTTGTGGCCCGGGAAGACGAAGTAACATTCGGCGACTGCCTGACCCGCCAAGCGGGGATGGACCAGGACGCCCACACCATTGCGCGGCACGACCAGGCGTTCGCGGCGCAGAGCTGCCAAGGCCTTGTCCACCGTCTTGAAGTTGACCCGGAATGAGCGGGCCAGCGCTCCGCGACTCGGGATGCGGTCCTTGAAGTCCCCCCGCTTGATGCGTGCGCGAAGCACGGCGGCAATCCGCTCGTGTTTGACGACCGTTCCCAGTGATGTTGAGTGCGTGCGCATCCCAGAGCTATCCATACCTGTCCATACGTTAGATGATTTGCCGGCGCCGTGTCAACACCCTTATGCGTCGCTGCCGAAACGAAGTGATGGGGCATAGGGTATGCAGGCGAACCGCAGAACCGCAGAATATCGAACCGCAGAATGACGAAGGAAAGCCAGACTGTGGCGATTGTCGCCCTTGGTATTCGGAGTCCGGTGCACGGCGGGGACCGCCGTCTGCTGGCTTTCTCGCCCCAATATCTGTGCATTTCGGTTGACGATTGCGGGCTACGATTACGGAAAACGAGGAGACACGTCCCCGTCCACCTTAGTCGTCGGCCGGATTGTCTCTGGAAAGTTCCTCATTCCGAACCGTTCGGCGGACGGCGGGGACCGCCGTCTCCAGTGCCACTGGAGCCGGCCGTCCCGGCCGGTCCGAACTCGACAGGCCACGATCCGCACGGGATAGAGCTTGCCCGTCCTATGCAAAAACGCGGACGAACTGCTCCTTATCGGCGTCATCGAACGCTCGGTCCGCGAGACATGCCCACCACAGGGCTGTGACAATGGTGCCAGGTGTCCCGATATTCCGGCTTCAAGCGCGGGTGTCGCATTGTTTCTGTCCTTTCAGTGTGGGGGCAATCACGCCCTCCACATTTACGAAGGAACCATGAAGGAACCAATCAGCAGAATATCCGCCCCCTCGGCAGAATATTCTTGTACAATGGCTACGCTGCTGCCGTGGATTATTTGAGCGCTTGACATCTCCGTTCACCACCACCACACATCAGACAGATGAACACCTACGTCATCACCGGCGCTACGGGACATACCGGGAAGCCAACCACTCTGGGATTACTGGAGAAGGGACATCGGGTACGGATAATCAGCCGCAGCCCTGAGAAGTCGCGGGAGCTCGTGGATCGAGGCGCCGAACTCTTCCTCGGCGACACTCGCGATCAGAGCCTGCTGGAACGCGCGCTCTCGGGCGCAGACGCAATCTATGTCGTGCTACCGATGGATGCCCGAGCTCCGGACTACACCGCTCGCCAGGTGCAGGACGCCACCGCCATCGCGAACGCCATCAGGCGCACCGGCACCAAGTACGCAGTCTCGCTGAGCAGCATCGGCGCTCATCTGCCCGCTGGGACCGGAGTGGTCGTGGGGTTGCACAGGATGGAATGCCTGTTGAATGCAATCGACGGACTGAATGCACGACATTTGCGGGCGACGTACTTCATGGAGAACACGCTTGGGCAGGCGCAGTCGATCAGACTCACGGGTGCGATGGGTTCGCCGGTCAGAGGCTCGGCAAAACTCCCCATGGTTGCGGCTGGAGACGTCGCCGCTGCCGCGCTGGGGAATCTCCTCGCTCTCGACTTCGAGGGCAAGAGCTACGAGTACGTCCTGGGCGAGAGGGATCTCGCTTTCAATGAAGTGGCGGCGATATACGGGAAGGCCATCGGCAAGCCGGACCTGAAGTACGTCGACATACCTTACGAGCAGTTCGAACGGGACATGGTCGGGATGGGTCTGGGAGCGAGCATGGTTTCCAAGCTCCTCGAGTTCTCTATCGCGGTGAACGAAGGAAAGGCGCAGGGCTTCTATACCCGCACTCCCGAGAGTACGACTGCCACCTCCATCGAGGCGTTCGCCCAGACGTTCAGGCGCGTGTACGACGGTGATGGCGTGAGGTCCTGAACTGCCCAATTTGCCGTGGAGTTAGCCGTCTCCCGGCTTTCGCCCCCTGTTTCTGTCCATTTCGGTGGACGATTACGGGCGACGATTGCGGAAAACGAGGAGACACATCCCCGTCCACCGTAATCGTCGGCCGGATTATCTCACGACGGGTCCTCATTTCGAACCCGTTCGGCGAACGGCGGGGACCGACGTCTCCAGTGCACTTGGAGCCGGCCGTCCCGGCCGGTCCGGACTTGATAGGCCGCGATCCGCAAGGCGTCGAGAGCAGCCACCCAGTGCAGGATGCGGACGAATTGCCCACTATTGGGCGCAGGCGGCTCTACGCGCTGATCTGGTCCGTGGAAGCGCTCAGGTCAGCTACAAACCGTATTCCGCCGGAACGAAACGCGTAGTGTCGACTTCGGAGAGCATTTTCTCGATGAAGGCTTGCTCGGTCGCAGGCATGGCATCCAGCGTTTCGGTGAGCCGGTCAAGCCAGGGTTTCTCGCGTTCGGGCAGGCGCAAGGCGTCGGCCTCCAGTCCGTCGCGGATGCAGGCAATCGCCGCGCGCGCGGCGGCCACGCCGGCCTGATAGTGGTCGGGCGCGGCCACAATGGCG
>JAQULY010000560.1 GCA_028718445.1 Kiritimatiellia bacterium | reverse complement strand
CCGGAACACCGCCGTCTCAGACTTCACGCTGGAATCCCTGATGGGCGGACCGGATATCGACGGCAAGCCCTGCGCGCGCAAGACTTCTTTTTACATGGTCAATCCGCCCACGGATGCCGACCGGCTCAAGCCGCTGACCCGTTTGCTGCTGAACCAAGTGGTGCGGCGATTGACGGAAAGAATGGACTATGATGAATCCGGGCAAGGGCATAGCGCCTATCTGCATCGCATGCTGTTGCTTATTGACGAGTTTCCTAGCCTGGGCAAGCTGGATGTCTTCCAGAGGTCTTTGGCATTCATCGCCGGATACGGCCTCAAGGCCCTGTTGATCATTCAGAGCAAAAACCAGTTGTACGGCGAGTACACCAAGGAAGAGGCCATCACCGACAATTGTAAGACCCGCATCGCCTATACGCCAAACCGCGTGGATTCAGCGGAAGAGCTTTCAAAAACCGTGGGGAATTTCACGGCTTCGCACACCCAGCGGCAGTATTCCGGCAACCGGCTGCAGGTGCTGTTGCAGCATGTCAACACGAACGAGCAGGTCATCCAGCGGCCCCTGCTGACGCCTGAAGAATTCATGCGGTTACCGGCTACCGATGAGGTGGTTTTCGTGTCCGGCCACGCCCCGATCTATTGCCAGAAGATTGTTTATTACACTGATCCTGTGCTGAACAAGCGCCGGGCGATACCGCCGCCGGCGCTGTCATTCCCGGCCGGATCGGTCCCCATTGCCGCCGCGGTACAGGCGGAGAAAGCGATACCGACTGCATCGGCAGGTACGGAAACGGGCGGCAACAATGTGGGGCATGCGGAAGCAGAGGATCCCCGTGCGGTTATTGCCAGGTTCGTCGGAGCGAATCCGGTTCTGGAAAAATCCCCGAGCCTTGAACCACAAGGGCCGGTGGAGGCGGCAAAAACCCGTGGTATTGAGGAACAGAAAGAGGAGAAGACCGAAGATGACCCCCTTGCTTAAAAACGCCCTGTCTTTTTCCTACACCCCATTCACCACCACCCGGCGGCGCCACTGGAAGAGGTTGCTGCCTGTCGCCGTGGCCGGGGCTATTGTCGCCGCCGCCATCACGGCTTGGGATAACGGCGACTGGCGGCTGAATCTATCGCCCAGCGAGCCGATGGGGATATGGTCAGTGACGCCCATAACGCCGGAAACCAGGCTGCACGCCGGTGATATCGTGACAATCTGCCCGCGCCTGCCGTCCGGCTATCACTACGGCTGGCTGGCGGACAAAACCCATGCCGCGAACGCCTGCGCCGATGGCCGCGCACCGTATATCAAGACCATCGCCGCGGGTCCGGGTGACGTGGTCCGCGAGACTGGCCGTGGCGTCATCATTGACGGCCACCCGCTCCCGGACAGCCAGCCACTGCCGTTCACCACAAGCAAACCTCAAGTCCGACTACCGCAATGGCGGGGAACCGTCACCCTCAAGGACAGACAGTATTGGGCTTATGGCGCTGGCGACCCGCGATTCTCATTTGATTCCCGGTACTGGGGACCATTCCGGCAGGTGCAGGTGCGGGGCGTCGCCCATCCGGTTGCGGTCTGGGAATTCGACTGGACGCCGAAAACGAGAGATTAAGGACAAACAAACAGACCCTAAAGACTGCTTAGGGCCTATCATTCATCCCCGCATGCGCGGGGCAAAAAACCTTTCATCCACGCATTCGCGGCGCAAACCTTTCATCCCCGCACGTGCGGGGCAAGCTTCCTACTACAGCCATTATGCTTTCACGCATTGACGCACATGTCAAAAGCCGTGCCGTTTTCCGCTCCATCCACCCCTCACCACCATCCAGGACAAACAGCGATCAGGTGCCCGGCGTCCGCATACATGATAGATCCACTTTCCAACAGGAGCACTGCCATGTTGACCGCCAAAGACATTCTGGACAAGCACTCTATCGCGGACTACGCCATTATTTATCTCGGCGGCGATCGCCGCCCATCTCCCGCCATCGACCCGAATACTCGCTATTGCGTGGAGGAAACCCCAGCCCCGGAACTCTGCAAGGACCGGGACGGCAACGTCATGATCTTCGACAGCGAGGCCCAGGCGTTCGATTTTCGCAAAGCCTTGGGGATTCCATATCCGGTGCTGGCTTTCCGCGATCAGCCGCTGCCTGACTTTGGGCCTGACTTTGGCATGGATGAGCCGGAAGGTTCACTCGACGACGAGTACGGCATCGACATTCCGGACATCGAGGAGGCCCTGGCATGAAGGCCGCAAATAATCTCCGCATTGCGGTGTTGTCCGCGCTTCTGGGATCTTCGGTCCTGGCCCCGTGTGGTGCTTTCGCCGCCACCATGCCCGGTGCAACCGCATCGAATGCCGCCCTTGCCAATGACACCGGAGTTTCCCAGGCCGAAGTGCAGGCCGGAAACTCTTGGTTCAACAGCGACCAGAACAGCACCGGCTATCAGAACAACGGGCAGTTGCGGACAGGGAATCCTCTGGGCGGACAGTCCCAGGTCCAGGGATCCCTTGCGGCCAGCCAGTCGGCGGCGGCCACGGATCCATACTTCGCCAGTGTTCTGGCTAGGTACTATGACCTGTACAACGGCTATTACAACAATTACCTGACGGACGAATCCCTGGCGTCAGGGGCGTCGTCCGCCTATTCCGCCTGCATCGCCAAAGGTGGAACCGACTGCCTCAACAAGTCCAGTTATTACAGCAACCTTGCCGTCACGGCCTACGGTCAGTACCGGTATTACTACGGTCTCTGGAACGAAGACTGGCAACAGCAGCAGGCGATGGAAGCCACCGCCGGTCAGCAGGCCATATTATCCGGCGCATCGGCACAGCAGTCCCAGCAATCCTACGGCAACTACCAGAACGATCAGTCCACTATGAGTGCTGACGCCCAGGCGGCGGCGTCTGATACTCAGACTGCAAACGCCGACGACAATGCCACTGCCGTCAGTTCCGGCCAGCAGGCGGCATCCAATGCGCTGAACATCATTCAGCATGAGACGGGGGTCACCCAGAACCAGCAGAGCGGTACGGTCCCCTCCACTCCCGGTGCATCCCCCTTCTCCTATACCGACCCGCTGCAGACCGCCATGGAAAACGCCAATCAGGCAGCCATGCAGGATGCGCAAACCGCCGTGGTCCAGCAGCAGTACAGCGACAACCGGTCGGCGGCGGCTACCACCGCCGATCAGCAGTCCCAGGCGGATGGCGCAGCGGCTTCCGTGGCGCCGACACCGGATAGTGCCACGATCTGGTCCACCGGGGCCAGCCTCGCGAGCGGCACAGCGAATGCTTACCAGCAGGACGCGAACCAGACGGCGGCGACGGCACTGCAGGCCCAACAGTCGTTTGTCCAGAACCAGAATCAGGCCAATGCCGACGCCATTCAGATCGCCAACGACACCAACGCGGCCGCAGAGCAATACGCCCAGCAGCAGGCAGCGAAGAATGGCGTGACATTCACTGCGCCGGTTACATCGGACACCGCCGTTCAGAACCAGATCGCCCAGGCGCAATCGGCCATCAACGCGGACAGCATGACCGCCGAAGTCCAGGCGGCGAATGCTTACAGCCAACAGCGCATCGCATCGGACATGGCCACCGACGCCAACAC
>JAQULY010000559.1 GCA_028718445.1 Kiritimatiellia bacterium | reverse complement strand
GCGGCGCGGATCGGGCCGGAAAGCCGGCGCGTGATCATGGGCCGGCTGCGGCGTCACCGGGGGCGGCGCAACCGCGAGGTTGGCGCCGCCCCCGCTTGCTTGCATCCGGCCCATGCTGACGCGCCGTTTTCCGGTAACCCCGATCCGCGCCGCGCTTGCCCCCGGCGGCGGGACCCGGGTACTTCGTCAGGTTCAGGAGCCGCCGCCGGGACGCTGACGGGCAGCGCCAACACCCTCGATCTGTGATCCGGAGTGCTGTCTCACGGAGTCAGGCGCAGTTACATGTCTCTCACACTCACATGCACCCCACTCGCGCTCCCCCATCTCACTGAGAAGCTGCGAAAGAATCGTTCGAGCGCGGGAGGGACGGATCCCGACCATCCAAAATAAAGGAAAAATGGCGCATCCTTGACCACTGGAGGGCGCGGCTACACCCGCGCCGCCGATTCTTTCACAGCTTCTGACCCATTGCGCGCGGTCCCATAGGTCCCGCGCTACCAGGCTGGGAATCGCGCGAAGGTAGCGCGGGACGTATCGGACCGCGCAACCGCACGACAAAACGAAAAGCGGCGGCGTGTCGGAGAGCAGAGGTCGGAGGGCGGGCCTGGGGAGCGCGGGACACACTTAGCCGGATACGCTTAACCGGATTGTCTTAAACGAAGGCGGAGGCAACGCTCAACGTCGAACGCTCAGATCAGCGGAAGAATCTCTCACAGAGCGCACAGAGGTTGTAGCTTGCGAGAAAGCATCACTTCCATGCGACAACCGGAGTCTCTTTTCGCGCCTTTTCGCGTCTTTCGTGGGCATTCGGGCGACGATTACGGACGACGATTACGGCAAACGAGGAGACAAGACCAAATCGTTAACCGTAAGTGTTCAGAGTTGAACGTTCTTGTTTTCACCGCAGCCGGCACATGATCACGCGCCGGCTTTCCGGCCAATCTGCGCCGCGTCCAGCAAACGCTGCAGGCGGCGGATGGCGCTGTAGGGATCGGGCTGCGCGCAAACGGCGCGGATCACGGCGACGTTGACGGCGCCCGCCGCCAGCACGTCCGGCAGATTGCTTTCGTCAATGCCGCCGATCGCCACGGTAGTCAGGCTGCTGGCCGCCACGATGTGCCCCATGCGCGCCAGCCCCAGCACGGGGTCAGGTCGCGCCTTGCTGGGCGTGGCAAAGACGGGGCCGACACCAATATAACTTGGTCCGATAACCCGCGCGGCGGCCGCCTGGGCTTCGTTGTGCGTGGAGAGTCCGAGGACGCTCAGGCCCGGATGCCGGCGCCGCGCCTCTTCCAAGGCTTCATCGTCCTGACCCAGATGCACACCGTCGGCGCCAACCTCCGCGGCCAGGTCGGCGTCGTCATTGACGATCAGACGGGTTGACGACCCCGCCGTGATGGCGCGCAAAACGCGCGCCATGGCCGCGACGTCGCGTCGGGGCGCGTTCTTCATGCGCAGTTGCAGGTAACGGACTCCAGCCTTCACCGCCGCCTCGGCGCAGCGTTCGTAGCCGATCAACGGGTCGGTCAGAACGAGGTACAGTCCGAATCGCTCCGGGCCGGACGAGCCGAGCGCAGGTTGGGGCGGTTTCACGACCCCAGTTCCTGCGCGACCAGCCCGGCGACCTTGCGTCCGCTCTTGAGCATGCCGCCAAAGATCGGCCCCATGCGGTAACCGCCCTGCACGTTGTTGGCCGCCATGCCCGAGGCGTAGAGACCCGGACAGAGCCGCTTGGTGTTCTCGACGGTCGTGTGCTCGCCAAGTTCCATCCACATCGGCTTCTCGCCGACGATCCCGCCGCTGGGCGAGTCAATGCGCAGGCCGGCCTTGCGCGTGGCCATGGCCACCGCTTCGCTGGGATGGCCGGAGCCGTCTATCACCGCGCGCGCCGTCACCACGAGCGGATCCACGTGCATCTCCAGGCGCGCCACGGGTGTCCAGTTCACCACCAACCCCGCCACCCGGCCCTCGCGCACCATCAGGTCCTCGACCTTGACCGCGTTGAAGATCGTGGCGCCGGCCCGGCAGGCGCCAAAGATCAGTCCCGATGCCAGTTCCACGGCGTCGCACGTGTAGTAGCCGTCGCCGGCGGGCAGGGCGGCAACGCCAAAACTCTCCAGAATCGGCAGGGCGTCCTCCTGTACGGCCACCTCGTTGAACAGCATGCCGCCGCCCCAGACGCCTCCGCCGGGCGCCAGTTTGCTTTCAAAGATGGCCACCTTCAGTCCTAGCCGTGCCAGGTCGCGCGCGGCGACCAGACCTGACGGTCCGGCGCCGACGATGGCGACGTCGAGCGTCAGCCGTTCCTGCAACTTGGCGAAATAGCGGCGTACGATCGCGCCGGTAATCTGTGCTTCCATCTGCGGTTGCGTCATGGATCTGCTTCCTCTCTCTCTGAGTTGTGTCTGGGCCCGGGGAGGGGAGAAGACCTGCTCTTATGCGCAGGCGCGGTCCGCTTCCCTTCGCCGGCATTATCCGGATCAGGTTCCTGGGTCTGATCTCAGCCGCGCATGCCGCGCAGCACCCCAACGGAGCGTCCACATCCGCTCTTGCGGCGGGACACGGGCATTAACATAGAACAACGCCGCGCGATTGTCGAGCGCCACGTCTGGAAGGCTGAAGACTGAAGGCTGTTGCCACAAGCGGCACAGCCGCTCCGGCCGCGCACCGGCTCAAGTTCCAACTCTCGATGGGAAAGCGGAACGCCGCGTGCCGCGCCGTGCCGCGGCGGAACAGGCGAACCGCAGGAAGATGCCCTGACCGAGCCCATGATCGGTGTCGAGCGCGATGACGATCTCGTGTGTGCCACGCGTCAGGCGCACCGCGGTCAGCAAACGATCGGGTGTCGCCGGGTTGCTCCTGAAGGGCTGGTGAAGGACGCATGCGCCATCCACGAACATTTTGACGCCGCCGTCGTGCCCGAGGCGGATGATCCATTCGCCGCTTCTGGGAACGTTAAAGCGGTTTGCCAGGTACACCACGCCGTCGGCGTCCCCGCACAGCCTGTGAACGTCCACGAAACCGTGAGAACCCTTCACTGGCCGCCAATCCAGACTGGTGTCCAGTCCTGCCGGCGGCGTGTCGCTCAGGCGGTGCTTCTCAATGCGTGAAAGCCACCACTCCTCCACGAACGGCGACTGACGCTCAGTCGCCGATGCGACATTTGGGAAGAACGGCTGTGTCCAGGCCGCAGCCGATCCCCGGCCGTAAGCCACAAAGCGCACGTAGGCGTTGCCGCCCTGGAGTTTCGAGCAATCGAACGCGATACGCGGTCCCGCGACGCGCGCCAGGCGCACGCCCCAGGAACCTACGGCCCAGATCTCGTCGGCGTCGGCTGTCTCCACCACAATGGATGCACCGGCGCGGCGGATGCTCCGGATCTTCACGCCCGTGCTGGCGTAGAAATTGCCGCGTTGCAGGGCAGCAAGAATTGCGTGCGGCGTGCGCGCGGCGGCGCGTACCATCAGCCATCCCTGGCCGATGTCGCTCTTCTCGTGCGAGTCGTCGGAGGCGAACCCGAGAACTCGGTGCCCGTTCGACAAAAGGTAGTCCCATTTGTCCGTGGCCAGGGCCTCGCCTTCCAGGCGCTCGATGACGCCGTTATAGATCTCAA
>JAQULY010000558.1 GCA_028718445.1 Kiritimatiellia bacterium | reverse complement strand
CTTGATTGATCCCACCCGTCAACACCCTCCTTTCTCACATATCCATCCAGACCACGTCTCGCGTCATCCCCTGTGTTTTCTTTTTTTCCCGCCTTTTCTCGTTTCTCACCTTCCATGCCGGTGCTGTAAGCGCGTGCTTTTCGACAGTTCGCGGAGCGACAGCGATACACTCTTCGATATAGTCGCGTTTGTCCGCGAGGCGATTGCGTACCTGGCACAGCGGGGCCGCCGGCGCATTCTCTTCTTTCGAACCTTCGGCGATGCGCTCCCAGCCCATGATACCCGCGGCGAACAGCTGGATTGCGCCATGGACAAGGTCCGGGAACTGGATCTGATGCCGCTTCGACTGGCCGATGCCGTCGTGACCCAGGACGTACAGGGACCGGTCTACGAGCAGCTGGTTCTGGAAACGGCGGAGGCAACGATTCGGGACTGGATGCGCCTGCCCGCCGCGGAACGGCCGGACGCCATGCTGGTCAACGACGACATCGCCATGCGTGCCGTCTCCCTGGCGCTGATCAAGGCCGGTGTCCGCGTTCCGGAGGACGTGCTGGTCGTTTCGCAGGCGAGCGAGGGGATCGACCTGCACTACGGCGTCCCCGTGGTCCGCTACGAGTTTTCACCCCGCGCCATGGCCCACGCGCTCGTGGAGCTGCTGTGGAAGCGCATCCTGGGCGAGTCCGATCCTGATTTGCCGATCACAATCGGCGGCAGGATACGGGAGGCGGGAGCGTGAGGGACAAGATCTGTCAGACGGTGGCTGCGGGCGGGTGTCCGTGGCGTAGGTGTTGCGAAGGGCGGCGGCATGCCGCGTGACGGGAAGGGAGCGAGACGAATGAACAGTGGAACCTTGAGCAAACTGGGCGCGGGCCTGCTCGCGCTGGCGCTGCTGGCGGGGGCCGGGGCGCGGGCCGCGGAATACACGGACACCACGGGGACGTACAGCGTCTATTCGTTGTCCGACCAGACGGACACGTGGACGAGATGCGAACTGACGGTCGCGAACTTGTACGTCGCGTCCAACGCAAATAGCGTGGCCGAACTGCGGCTCATTACGACCACGAACAACATCAACGGCACGCATGAAATCGGGTTTGCCGGCCCCGGCAAGTATTGCGCGGAAAGCGGCAGCCTGATCAGGATTGGGGCGAGTGTGAATCTACGGCGAGGCGAGTTTCGGCTGACCGACTCGACCGGAGTGGTCGCCAGCGGCAAGAGCGTCGCATTCTCCCTGGCGCCGCAAGGGAGCACGACGGGCGACGTGTACCTGGTGCGCTCGCGGCTCGAGAAAGCTTCCGGCGGCACGCTTAACATCTGGGCGGGCTGGGGGTCGACCCTCAAGGAACATGGCCGGTTGTTTGCCACGGATTCCACGCTCATAGCCAGTTATCTCTCGGGCGGCTATGCCGCTGTTGACATCGCCACCGACGCTAATTACCCGGAAGGATATTTTGTGTTCGACCATTCCGTCGTGAATCTGGGCGCCTGCCGTCTCGGAGGAGAGCCCAGTTACGGCTACAACCGCGGATTTCTTCTGCTGACCAACGGCAGCGACATGGCAGTCTCCGGCGGTCTGGTGGTGGGTCAACAATCCGGGAATAAGTATGAGTGCAAGCTCATCGCATCCGGTTCGCGTCTGACCGTGGGAGGCAACACGGAAATTGCCAAGAATGGATACCGCGGCTATGGTCGGGTGACGTTCAAAGACGGCGCGACGGGGCTGTTTTCCGGCAACGTGACACTGGGGGTGGACTACACTTACAGCACACCGTCGCACGGCTATCTCGATGTCCTCTCCGGCAGCCGCGTGGACATCACCAACGCCTCCGGTAACGCCACGCTGACTGTGGGAGTGTATGGCCCCGACCACTACCCGGGCCATACAGGAACCGCGGTGCCCGGAGGTTACGGCAAGTTAGCCGTCACTGGCGGCAGCACCTGCCGGGTGGACCGGCTGGTCGCGGCGAATGGGGCCAATAGCGTTATCGCGTTAAGCAACGGGACGCTGAGCGTGCGGAGCGGCACAATCTCCAACAATCTCACAACGGTGATCGGCGACGGCGCCAACCCGGCGACGCTGGAGCTATGGGGGCGGCAGCCGTTCAACGTCACCAGCAACCTGGTGTTCTCCAACAAGGCGACGCTATCCGTCGAGATCGGCGGGCCGACCACGAACGACTGCAACTACCTGGATGTGCATGGGGCGTTGACCTTCGGCGCCGGGTCGGCGCTGGAGGTGAACCTGGTCAACGGGTACAAGCCGGGCGCGACGGATTACATCACGGTGGCGCTGGCCGATACACTCGCGACATTGCCCGATACGCTTCCACCGCGGTGGATCGCCATGATCGTGGACGAGGGAGGTCGCAAGGCGTTGAAGATCAACCTGCCTCCCGCCGGCACCGTTATGATGCTTAGGTAGCAGATTGAGGACGTGAGACCGTCGGAAAGGCATGAGCATGACAAGGAACAGTTTAGAATTCGCTGCGATCCTGGCCATGGCGACGACCGCGACGGGGCTCCGTGCCATGGCGGCGGGTGTGACGTTGGTTGAAAACGGGCAGCCGCGCGCGACCATCGTGCTGGCGGAACGGCCGACCCGCGCGGCGCAGCTCGCGGCATATGAACTGCAATACCACATCCGGAAGATCACCGGCGTGGATCTGCCGATGGCGGCTGAAACCCAGACCGCGACCGGCGCCCGTGTCCTCGTGGGCGAAAGCGCGGCCACGCGGGAGTTGGGGCTCAAGAGCGCGGATTTTGCGCCGCAGGAGTACCTGATTGCTTTCCGTCCGACAGGTCCGACGAGCCCGACAGCCCCCAACACACTCGTCCTGATCGGCCGCGACAAGGCCGACACCAACCGCGTGGATTACGTGAGCGGCAACGGATTCCTGGATCTGTTCGACGAACAGGGAACACTATACGCTGCCTACGATTTCCTCGAACGGTTCTGCGGCGTGCGCTGGTATCTGCCCACGGACTTGGGCATCACGTACACGGAGCGCGGGACGCTGGAGGTGCAGGGCAAAGACGTCAGGCGCTCTCCGGACATGAAGTTTCGCTCCGTTTCTCCGGTCTACCGGATCCCGGCTGACCTGTGTGGCGACACCGTAAAGTCCGATAAGCCCACGGCGGCCCTATCCTGGCGCGAGATCATGCTGTGGCAGCATCGCAACCGCATGGGCGGCAGCCCTCGTAAGGCCAACCATTCGTTTTACGGCTACTACGACAGGTTCCTGAAAGAGCACCCTGAATGGTTTGCGCAGGGATACGAGAAGACGAGTCCGAAGCCGCCCCAGTTGTGCTACACCCATCCGGATCTGATCCGGCAGGTTATCCAGGACGCGCGCGACTACTTCGACGGCAAGGGCATCAAGCCGGGCGCCCAGGCCGCCGGAGACGGCTTCGCGCTGGTGCCAATGGATAATTCGCAATGGTGCCGCTGCCCAAGGTGTCAGAGTCTGCTGTTGAAAGAAGCGACCATCGGCAAAGGCGAGTTCAGTAACAACCGGGCCAGCGCTTATGTCTTCACCTTCGTCAACGCAGTAGCGCGCGAAATCAAGAAGAGTCACCCGGACAAGCGCCTCAACGTTTTGGCGTACATGGACTGGTTCACGCCCCCCCCGTTCCCGCT
>JAQULY010000557.1 GCA_028718445.1 Kiritimatiellia bacterium | reverse complement strand
GGCGCCGGCGTCGCGGGTGGCGCAGCCGAGTCATCGGCGGCTGGCAGCGGAGGAAACGGACTGGCTTACTCCATTTCCGGAGGCTCGATTTACTATGGCGGTGGCGGCGGGGGTGGGCGCAATGATACTTGGACGCCCGGCACTGCTGGCCTCGGCGGCGGTGGCGCGGGTGGCGATGCCTCATCGAGGGGCGCCGGCTACTCGGGCGCGTACAACACGGGCGGCGGTGGCGGCGGCGGGTCGGGCAACTTTGTTGTCGGCGGCAATGGCGGTTCCGGCATTGTGATCATCCGTTATCAGGTTCCCCTCGCGGGAACCGTCGTTCTGATCATGTGATCGACATGGGACTGACGTTGCCGGCGGAAGGATAACTATGACCGTGTGCCCGTCGGCGTGGCGCGCTATAGCTTGGGCGAGTGGGACCGCTTGGTTCACGGAAAGCACCGCGTGGTGGTGGAAAGTGAAAGAAAAGGAGCCCGCTGTCTGCGCCCTGCCCGCCTAGGAAGCCCAACAAGTTCAAAGATAGGAGTTGCGTCGTTAACCGCTTCGGTGCACCATGACTGCTACGTAGCACAGATACGTATCAGCAAAGGCAACAGATATGCAGCGTGAAGCACGGCCGACAAAGAAAGGCGGACCGCGGTATCGCCAGATCGCCGATCATCTGCGAATGCGGATCGGCACGGAATACCAGGTCGCCCAAGTCTTGCCAACGGAGAGAGCTCTGGCCGTGTCCTACGATGCCAATCACCAGACGGTTCGTCAGGCGTTGGCCGTTCTCGCTGAGGAAGGCTTGATCGCGCGCTATCCCCGCCGGGGATCGGTGGTTGTGGATCGTTGGGCCACTGGAGAATTCGCGATTGTGGTGAAGCCGCGGTTTCTGCGGCCCGTAGCCTCGCCATACTTCCCGCTGGTCGCCACATCCATCGCGGAGGCTCTGCTCACCCGGAACTCGCGCTGGGTCGCCACACTGCACGTAGGTCGTGTTTGTGACGATGATGGGGAACACGTGGCGAGTCTGGATCTGTGGGAGCCTGACGTCTTGAAGCGGTTACGGGGCGTTTTCACGTTCCATCCTCTGGGCAAGCTGGAAGCGCAACTCAAGACCGCGCGTATACCGCTTGTGAACCTGTGGGCTGCTCAGGCCGCGGTACCGCCTCAACCGGAAAACAATACGGTTGCCCCCGACTATCTCTCGCTCTACGAGAACGCGTTCGCCCATCTCCAAAAGGTGGGCTGTCGGAATGTCGGCATTCTGGCGTTCCTCAATAAGGAGCATAGTGCGCGCGCGCTGGCTGCGCTCACCCGGTCCGCGAAAGCCCACCGCGTGCGGCTCAATCCGGAATGGTTGCGCGAGAACATGCATTGGGGCGGGCAACGTGAAGCCATTGAACCGATGGCCCACGACATGTTCTGCCGGCTATGGAGGACGGCTTCTCATCCGGACGCTCTGCTGGTGACGGACGACGTATTGTGCCGCGGGGTGTTGCGCGCGAGTCTGCGCCTGGGCATCGAGTTTCCGGACCAACTGCGCCTCATCTCGCACGCGAACCTGGGGGCGCCATTTGCCTATCACAAGCCGATTACGCGTGTTGAATTCGATCCGGCGGCGCAGGCGGAGGCGGCCGTGGACCTGATGACGCGACTACAGCGAAACCCGGAGGCGGCCGAACCGCCCATCCGTATTCCCGCGATCTTCATTCAAGGGGCGACAACCTGAACCGGCCAGAGGCATTTGGTCCCATTCCCCAACTAAACTCCTCGTATCACGGACATCACATGGAGAATAGCTTAAAGCGCCCAACCTTGAAGACTCATTTGGCCGCGGCTATTGTGACGTTTGCCTGCGTGATGCAGTGCCACGCATTGGATTCGTCGGACCTGTTGTTTGAGTTGTCGTTCGAAAACGGACTCGTGCCCGAACGGCAGCGCAATGCCGGTGACGCTTCCGACCAATCTGACCGAGTGGTTGGTCGAAGGCTTGTTCGGCAAGGGGTATCAGTTTGGGGGCAAGGGAAGCGGAATCACGTATGCGACCGGCAACGATGCCGGCGGCTCCGCCTGCGACCAGATGTACTGGCCGATGGCCAATTTCTCCGGCGATTCAGGCACGGTCTCCTTGTATCTGGTTTTCAGGCCGGCGGGCGAGGCATTCTCGATGACCAACGGGGCCGCCATCGTCACGATCCCCAAACGAGACTTCCGCATGCTGCTACTCGAACCCAGACAGCAGCTGAAACGCCAGGAGACCCAAGACATGACGAGAGACGATCCGGTGAATGTTCGCTTCCACATCGACTTGGCCAAGAAGCAGGAGTCTGGGATGTGAAGATGGGGGCAACTGGAGAACGAAGACTATGAGTGATCCTTATGACATAGCGGCCTATTACTGGCCTGCGTATCACGATGAACCGAGATGGCGGCGTTTCATGCCCGAGGGTGAAGGGGAGTGGCAAACGATACGAAAGGCTAAGCCGAAGTTCCCAGGCCACTATCAGCCTCGCGTCCCCCAGTGGGGGTATCTCAATGAGGCCGATCCCAAAGCGATGGGAAAGAAGATCGACGCGGCGGCGGACCACGGCGTCAACGTATTCATTTTCGATTGGTACTGGTATGAAAACCAGCCGTTTCTTGAAGACACACTCGCCAAAGGTTTCTTCCAAGCCAGGAACAATGACCGTCTGAAATTCTATCTCATGTGGGCCAACCACGATGCCACGACACTGTGGGATCTGGAGCAATCGCATGAGCACAAGGTCATCTGGCCGGGCGCCGTCGATCGGGCAAGCTTTGATGGCGCCGCGCGTCGGTGGATCGAGCGATTCTTCCCTCATCCTTCGTACTATCGCATCGATGGCAAACCCGTGCTCGCCATCTACGAGTTGGGCACGCTCATCAAGGGGCTTGGGGGGATGGAAGCTACTCGCGACGCCCTCGAGAGCCTGCGGGCGCGGGTACGCGAAGCTGGTTTTCCGGGACTGCATTTGCAGGCCATTCTCTGGGCCAGTATTCCGGAATCGCTGGGGATGGTTCCCGGCGACCGTTCCCGGACGCAGGACAATACGGTCCGCTATCTGGGCATCGACAGCCTGACGAATTACCAGTGGTGCCATTATGTTAATGCCAGCGGGCCCTATCGGGATTGGGCCGAGAAGGCGGTGGCCGCCTGGGATGGCTGGGCCAACGATTTCTCCGTGCCTTTCTACCCGCATGTGTCCGTCGGGTGGGACACCAATCCGCGCTTCCGGCAACGGTGCGATCTCGTTACCGACAGCAGCCCCGAACTCTTCGGGGAATACATGCGCCGCGCTCTGGCTTTCGTTGACAGGCGGAACACCCGCCCTCGGCTGGTCACGGTCAATGCCTGGAACGAATGGAGTGAAAGCAGCTACCTTGAACCTGACGTCATCCACGGAACGCGCTACTTGGAGGCCATACGCGACGCGTTGAAGTGAGATACAGCGAATTAGCAAAGGGAGAAGATGACATACCGGTACCTTTGTCTCGCGGCGCTATGCGGCGCCGCGCCTATGATTGCACACGCCACGGAACCGCACGATTCGAAGGAGAATCTCTTGACTTTGCATGAACCCGGACAGACGCCGAGCGCCGCCTTTCTTAGGGACGGACGATTGCGCTATGGCG
>JAQULY010000556.1 GCA_028718445.1 Kiritimatiellia bacterium | reverse complement strand
GGCGATGCGCCCGCCGTGGCACATGTTGGCCAGCATGTCGCGGAAGGCCGACGCGTTGCCCGACATCTCGAGACCGACATCGAAGCCCTCCTTCATGTCCAACCGCCGCTGAACGTCGGCGAGTTTCTCGCTGGAAGCGTTCACGGCCACGGTGGCCCCAAGCTTGAGCGCCAGTTCCAGCCGGTAGGGATTGATGTCGGAGATCACGACGTGCCGCGCGCCGGCATGGCGCGCGATGGCGGCAGCCATCATGCCGATGGGGCCGGCGCCGGTGATGAGCACGTCCTCGCCCAGCACCCGGAAGGCCAGGGCCGTGTGCGCGGCGTTGCCGAAAGGATCGAAGATCGCCGCGACATCCCTGGGGATGCCCGAGGCCAGTTTCCAGACGTTGGTCATTGGCAGGACGAGATACTCCGCAAAGGCGCCGTGCAGATTAACGCCGAGGCCGCGGGTGTCGCGGCACAGATGACGGCGGCCGGCCAGGCAGTTGCGGCAGCGCCCGCAGACCACGTGGCCTTCGCCACTGACGACGTCGCCGGGCTGGAAATCCGCCACATTGCTGCCGGTCTCGACGATTGTGCCCACGAACTCGTGCCCGATCGTCAGCGGCGTGCGGATGTGCGCCCGCGCCCACGGATCCCAGTTGAAGATGTGGAGATCGGTGCCGCAGATGCCGGTGCGGTCAACCTTGATCAGCACATCGTTGATGCCGGGACGGGGTTCCGGCACATCTTCGAGCCAGACGCCTGGCGCGGCTTCCTTCTTGACCAATGCTTTCATGCGACAACACAGCTCCTGTGGTGGTGACGGCGCCGCATTATACGCGCGCGGCCATGTGTCAACAAGGATGGCGCACAGGCAACATTGTGGGCAAGTGCGATGTGGGTGCGAGTGGGGAGCATGTGAGCGAGAGGGACGCGTCGGTCGTGCTATGAGGACATGGGCATGGAGCACGGAAGCGGCGCGGATCGGGCCGGAAAGCCGGCGCGTGATCATGGGCCGGCTGCGGCGTCACCGGGGGCGGCGCAACCGCGAGGTTGGCGCCGCCCCCGCTTGCTTGCATCCGACCCATGCTGACGCGCCGTTTTCCGGTAACCTCGATCCGCGCCGCGCTTGCCCCCGGCGGCGGGACACGGGTACTTCGCACGGTTCAGGAGCCGCCGCCGGGACGCTGACGGGCAGCGCTGCACCCTCGATCTGTAGCCTGGTGTGCCGTCTCACGGAGTTAGGTGCAGCTCCAATTCCATCACGCACATATGCACGCCACTCGCGCACGCATCGCAATGACGTGTTGCCAAGCGACGCTTGACTCATTTCCGCTGGGACTACATCATAGCCGGCATTCACCTACCACACGCGAGGAGTGTATGAGTCTCACACTACGTCAAAAACATGCCTGTGCCCTGCTCGTTCCCACCAGCATGGGCATCCGTCTGACACCGCCCAACGGGCAGCCTTTTCATTGCAGCGACACTTTCAAGCTGCAGGTGACGAGCGCCGAGTCGAACGTCGCCAGTGTGGCCTCCTACCTTGGGCTGCCGGTCAAGGTGCTGACGGCCTTCGTCAAAGGCAGCCCGATTTCGCAGCTCATCAAGGACAACCTGGCGTCGCGCCACATGAGCTATGAGGGGCCGGAGGTCGAACAGGGCGGGCCGTGGGGCTACCGGCACCAGTTCAACCTGGCGGACAGCGGATTGGGCGCGCGCGGGCCGCGCGTGCACAACGACCGCGCCGGCGAAGTGGGCCGCATCATCAGCGCCAAACACTTCGACCTGGAACGCATCTTCGGCCAGGAAGGGGTACAGGTGGTGCACCTGTCCGGCCTGTTTGCCGCGCTCTCGCCCGAGACCAGCCAGTGCTGCCTCGACATCGCGCGCCTGGCCAAGAAACACAATACGCGCATCAGTTTCGACCTGAATCACCGCGCCTCGTTCTGGAAGGGTCGCGAGGCGGAACTGCACAAGATCTTTACGGAGATCGCGAGCATCTCGGACATCCTCGTGGGCAACGAGGAGGATTACCAGTTGTGCCTCGGCCTGTCCGGTCCGCCGGCGGGCGGACGCGACCTGTCGGCGCAGATCGAAAGTTTCAAGGGCATGATCGCCGCTGCGAAGAAGTCCTTCCCGGATGTCGCCGTGTTTGCCACCACGCTGCGCGAAGTGGTCAGCGCCAATTGTCATCGCTGGGGTGCGATCATGTCGGCTGACGACCGCTGGCACGTGATCGAGCCGCGCGAAATCTCCGTTCTGGACCGCATCGGCGGCGGCGACGGTTTCGTGGGCGGATTGCTCTACGGCGTGCTCAAGGGATGGCCGGTGGAACGCTCGATCGAATTCGGCTGGGCCTGCGGCGCGCTGGTCACGACGCTGGATACCGACTACGCGCATCCCGCCGATGAGGAGCAAGTCTGGAGCATCTGGAAGGGCAACGCGCGCGTGCGGCGCTGATCGAATAGCATTCACGCGGGGCTTTGCTGTCGGTATCTTTGTTGTGTGTCAAGGTACCGTTTGCCGTGATCGCCTTCGTATGCGTCGGGTTCGTCACCATGGTGGCGCAGGCTTTGCTGCTGCGCCGCTTCCTGTGGCATGTGGCGGCGACGGATATGGGCGTAGGCGTCTTCTTCGCGGCCTGGACCTTCTGGGTGGCGGCGGGCGCGGCCCTGGCGCGCACGCGCGGCGGCGCGTGGCCGGTGCAACGGCTGGCGTCGCGCCGTCGTCTCGCGGCCGCGCTCTACCTGCCGATGTTCGCACTGCAGTATGCGCTGCTTGGCGGACTGCGCGCGCTGATGGGCGTGCCCGCATATCTAACTTTCCCCGCCGGTCTGCTGGCGGCAGGCAGTCTGATGGCCGCCGCCCCGGTCAGTCTGACCACCGGTCTGCTGTTGCCGGCGCTGGTGCAGCGCCGGGAGACGCGCGATACGTCTTCGCCGGCGCTGACGGCGGCGCGAGCACTGGCATGGGAAGGACTGGGCGCGGCCCTGGGCGGTATCGCCATCACGCTGGCGCTGCTGATGCCCATGCCGCTGCGCCTGGCCGGCACGCGCGACTGGCAACGCACGTTTGGCGCGGGACAACCGGATGGCAGTTTCACGACACCGCGCGGACGCTACCTCTACGGACGGTCAGGTGGGGGATATTACGTGCTGTCCAATGGCGGTGTGACGGACCATTGGCCAGACCCAGAACGCGCACGCGAAATCGCCGCCATGCTGCTGGCGCAGCATCCGCGGGCAGAAGACGTGTTGATGCTGGGCGAACCGCCCATCGGCGTAACGCTGGCCTGTCGGGAAGTCGCGCCGCGCCTGCGCGTCTGGTGGTGCCACTCGGACCCGCCCTACGCGGCGCAACTGAAGCGACTGGCGGCGGCCTCAGCGGCCTTCGGTGAAGCCGACGCACCACGAGTCTGGCCGCAAACGCCCCAGCAACTGCTGAGCGCACGCGACGCGCGCGGGTCAACTTATCGCGCGCAGAAGGATTTTGACCTGGTGCTGCTCTGGCCGCCGGTGTCTTTGAGCGCGGCGGGCGCCGCCTGGTGGGAGCCGGACTGGTTGCGGCGCGTGGCCGCGACCGCGCGTCCGGAAGGGATCGTGGCGTTGCCGTTGGGCGTGGGCGCCGCCGATTGGTCGGAAACATCGGCCGGGGCTGCGGC
>JAQULY010000555.1 GCA_028718445.1 Kiritimatiellia bacterium | reverse complement strand
CGGAAACCCCGTCACTGGCGTCGAAAACCCTTAGCTGGGCTGCTCGTGATGCGATCGCCCACGCGGGCCGGCAATTCAGGGCGTTGGCGCGGCATTCGTGGGCACCGGTATCCCGTCGCGCTTGATCTCATCGGGCGTGGCCGGGCGTGCCTGCGTTCCGGCGGGGATCTCGTACCAACCGGGATCTTCGTACGTCGTCAGGTTCTCGCGGACCTTTAGGATGGTGAACATGCCACCCATGTCAATGTAGCCGTAGGGGCCTTCTCCGCCGACCATTGGGATGCTGTTGGACGGCACACGCATGCCCATCTCGGCCATGCCGCCCATGCCCTGGTGGCCCATGGTCATGTAGCCGGGAAGCAGGTGTCGCATCTTCTCGTCAAACTGTTGCACGGCGTCGTCCGGGATGCCGATCAGGTTGGGCAGTCCATGGCCCATCTGGTTCATCAGGTGGTGAACCATGTGGCAGTGCAGAGCCCAATCGCCGGGCGCGTCGGCCACAAACTGCACATCGCGCGTGCTGCCCACCGGGACAAGCACGGTGGTTTCCGGCCACTGGCCGGCGGGCGGGATCTCGCCGCCGTCCGTGCCGGTGACTTTGAAGTTGTAGCCGTGCAGGTGAATGGGATGGTGGTCCATGACGCTCAGGTTGCCGATGCGCAGGCGGACGCGGTCGCCCTGCTTCGCCACCAGGGGGGCCGTGCCGGGGAAGCACTTGCTGTTGATCGTGAGGGTATTGAACTCGGTCATTTCGGCGGGATCCGGCCGCGACGTTCCGGCGGGAACCTTCCATTCCGCGATCATGAAGGCAAAGTCGCGGTCGACCTTGGGGTTCTCGGGTTCGCGCGGGTGGATGACAAACAAACCGGCCATGCCAAGGCCAATCTGGACCATTTCGTCAAAGTGCGGATGGTACATGAAGGTCCCGTGCTGCTTGAGGGTAAACTCGTACCGGTAGGTCTCACCCGGCTCGATGCTTTTCTGGTTCAAGCCGGCGATGCCATCCATGCCGTTGGGCAGGAGAATCCCGTGCCAGTGGACACTGGTGGGTTCGGGAAGCTTGTTGCTCACGTAGATGCGGACACGGTCGCCTTCGACGGCCTCGATGACCGGACCGGGCGTGCGGCCATTGTAGCCCCAGCACGCGGCTTTGAGGCCGGGCGCAAACTCGTGGTCTACCGGCTCGGCAACCAGGTGGAAGACCTTGACCCCGTCCACGATCCTGAACGGCAGGGTGGCGCCGCTGGGGACAACGACCGGCGTGTAGGCCGCAGGATCGGTGACGGATGGGGACGCTTCCTGGGCAGAGACGGGCGCGAGCGATAGCGGCAGACCAAGCGTCAGGGCGAGCCGTAAAGCGAAGGCGATGGAGGCACGGCGTGACATCATGGCTTGGCCTCCATTCCGTGGTCCGCATGTGCAGGCGTGGCGCCTTCAGACGGCGCTGGCTTGACCGTCAACGAGACGCTTTGCCCGGTTGGCGAACCATTGGGCGGGCCGTCGAGGCTCCCGCCCACGGCGCGCTCCAATTCCGAGTGCGCCTGCCAATACTCTTTGAGCGCGTCCAGGTACTGCCCCTCCATGGCGAACGATTGCTTGCGGGCTGCAAGGAGCTCGTAGGCGCCCAACAACATGCCGTTGTAGTGCAGTTGCGCCTCGCTCACAATTCGCGCGTGCTCCGGGAGGATCGTGTCGCGGTAGCACAGAGCCAGATCGCGGGCGGCAACGAGGCGATCACGCGCCTCGCGAACTTCGGAGCGGACGTTCAGGGTCTTCTCTGCCAGTCTCTTTTCGGCCTGCCGGAAGGCGGAATCCATGCGGGCCACGCGAGCCTGGCCTTGATCGAACAACGGCAGCTCGACCGTAACGCCAGGGCCTATGAGTTTGTCGCCGTCGGTATCGCGTTCCATCTCCACGCCGAACTCAAGACCGCCGATCAGGCGGTACCGACGCGTGAGACCGAGGGCCAGGGCAAGGCCGGCGTACTCGGCACGGGCGGCCTGGAGATCGAAGCGCTGTTGGACGGCCAAGGCCTCCAGACTCTCGGGCAGTGCGTTTGAGGGCAGGTTCGGGAGTTCGGCCAGTCGCCAGCCGGTATCGGGGGCATCGAGCCCGAGGAGGCGGTTGAGTTGCTCGCGGCCCGCACGGAGCTCCGTCTTCGAGCGAGTCGCTTCGAGGCGCGACCCGTAAGCGGTGGCGCGGCGCGAGAAGAGATCGAGATCACTGATGTTGCCGGCGTCGTGTTGCATGCGGGCGAGTTCCGCGGCGCGCTCGTCCGCCTCGGCGACGAGTTCGAGTCGGACGATCATCTTCGACTGGGCCTGCAACGTGTAGATGGCGGATTTGACCTCGGCCGCCAGGTGCAGGACGTCATGGGCGAGCCGGTTCTGTGTCTTGTCGAGTTCCGCCGCGGCCACCCGTTTGCGGATTGGGATGGCGAGCGTGTCGAGGAAGCTCTGTGACAGAGACAGGTTGATGCGCGTCTTTGCGCCTGAAGCATCCGGGAAGGCCACGCTTCCGGAGAAACCCGGATTGGCGAGGCGGCCGGCCTGAACGAGTTCCGCCTGTGCAATGCCGATCTCCTCGAACGTGGCCTGGAGCCCCTGGTTGTTGAGAAGGGCGATCTGGACGGCGCTCTCGGCGTCCAACTCCTTGGCCAACAGAGAGACGACCATGTTACGGGTCTCTTCGGCAGCGGCACTGCTGCGCGACCAGATCAGTCGCTTGCCGGAGCGGGCGGCGACCGTCTGTTGGACATCGTCAAAGACGTCGTCCGGGCTGCGTGTGGCGCAACTGGTCGAACCGAGGGCCACGGCGATGAGGAGCAGGCAACCGGTACGGATCGTCGCCTTCATGACGGTGCTCCATGGGGCGCGCTGTCTTCCTGGCGCTGGCGGTCTAGTGCGACGAGTTCGGATTCTGATAGGCGGATGATCTCCTTCGCGCAGTCGTGTTCCATGTTGGGTTTCACTTTTGTCCTTTCCGAATCAGTCTGCAATACTGCGAACCGGTTTGCATGGGTCTAGCATGGCAAACGATACGACTAACCTGCCACCACTGCGAAAGTCTCTTGGCCAGTTACAGTCTTACGCCTTCCAGCAAGCCGCCTTCATCACTCAGAGTATGTCCATTGGACCCTGACAGCTCCGGCTTCGTTGTCAGCACCACTTCCCTCAGTCGTTCCATGAAATAGCGGTAGTTCTCCCAGGACACGTCTGACTGGACGAAGTGATCGGGTCCCGGGATCAAGCGACCCAGCGAGATGAGATGGCGGACCTTTTCCATCTCCTTGTCGATGGCCGACTTGCCGTAGATCATCGCTTCCTTCGCCAGACCGCCGATTACACCCATTGTCGGGTGCTGGCGGCGCACCTCATCGATGTTGCATCCCGCGCCCACCTCAAACGGGTACATCGAAGTGACGCCAGCTTCCAACATCAAAGCCGCCAGTTTGTCGATGTAGCCGTCCGAATCCACCAAAATGATGGAGACGTTGTGCTTGGCGGCGAACGCCTTTACGCGCGTGTACTGCGGAAGCATGAATTCCCGGAACATGTCGGGGGAAATCAGGCATCCGTTTTTGGATGCCATATCCTCCCAGAACTCAATCAAGTCGAACTCAACATCCCTCACCATGCGGCTCCAGATCGC
>JAQULY010000554.1 GCA_028718445.1 Kiritimatiellia bacterium | reverse complement strand
AACGCGCTGCTGTCGCTGCAACTGAGCGGAAGCGCGACCGGTACGCTTGCGTCCGTAACGGCCGCGGAGACGGGGCGCCTCTATCGGGTGACGGTGTCGGATGTGGCCGGGGACGGCGAAATCGGCCTGACAGTGGGCGCGGGCTTTGCCTGTGACGCGGCCACCAATCCCTGTCCGGGGACCGCCAGCGCCTGTTACCACGTGGACCGCGTGGCGCCCGCCGGACCGGCGCGCTTCACCCGCTTCGATCCGGTGTGCGAAGTGCAGACCAACATCAGTATCGTCACCTGGCAGGCCACCTTCGCCGAGCCGGTTTACGGGTTCGAGGTTGGCGACGTCTCGCCGATCGCGACGGGTGTGACCTGTGTTGTGCAGCAGATAGCCGGCATGCCGGGCGGCACGAATTTCCAGGTGACCGTCTACGTATCGGGGATTGACGGTACCGGCACCGTGGCGGTGGCACTGGCCGCCGGCGCGGTCACGGATGCCGTGGGCAACCCCAGCGCGGCCGGCATGCAGTCCGAGCCGTATGTGCTGGTGCAGTCGTTGGGGCAGGAAGCGCCGCCCGAGCCCACGGTCTTTCTGATTGTGCAGTCGGTGGGCGACCACGGCGCGGCCAGTCCGTCGCCGCCAGGCGGCATTCAGGTGACCGCGGGCGGAGCCACGACGATCGTTTACACCGCCGACGACTGGTACCGCATTACCAACCTGACCGTCAACGGCCAGGCGGTCCCCGCCGCGGCGGGCGAACGGACTTACGCATGGACCGTCAGCGGCGTGGCGAGCGACTACTCGAATGAGGTCTCGTTCGCGCAGAGCGACGCGTACGATGCCACGGTCATTGACTGGCTGGTCGGCCACGGCTATGACGAGGATGCGACGCCGGACAGCGATCCCTACGGGATGGAAACCGAATATCTGCTGGACCTCGATCCCTTCGCGGACGAGACCGTGGCGTTCGCCGTGGCAAACATCGCCGCCGGCGCCAACATTACGGTCAAGGTCAAGTTGCTGGTCAACGGGCAGCCGCGTTCGACGATCAAAGGCGCGTTGCGGCTCTATTCGCGCGACAGCCTGTTGGGAGGCTCGTGGTCGCTGAGCGGCTCGCAGGCGCTTCCGCCTGGGGTTTTTGACGGCAACGGCGAGCGGAGTTTCACGTTCCCGCGAACGGGGACCGGCAGGTACTACAAAGCGGTTGTGGAACGCGAATAGACGCGTCGACGGCCGCGGGCTGCCCGGTGGGCAGTTCCGCGGCGGATCGGCATGAAGACGGGTGGGTTGGCATGGCCAATACGAAAGCGCTCGATTTCGGCTGGTTCTTTCTCCGGCTGGCGATCGGCCTGATCTTCCTGTGGACCGGCATCCGGCAATTCGATGCCGGCCATATCCGGCTACAGGCGATCGCGGCGCTGCTGGCCGGGGCTTGCCTGATCGTTGGCCTGCTGGTGCGGCCGGCGGTGCTGCTGATGCTGGCGACGATGGTGGCGGTCTACGTCACCCGGACGCGGTTCTCGGTCAATCTCACGGATCGTTCGTTGACGGACCTGCTGGCGCTGACCGGTTTCCTGATCGGCGGCGGCGGCAGTTTCCTGGCGCTTGGCGCGGCCTTAGGAGGACTGAAGGGCAAGTGGTACCAGTGAGGTTCCGTGATTTGCTGTTTGCGGCGATAGCGCTGGCATCCGGTGCGGCGCGGGCGGCCGATCCCGGCAACCCGGCGGAAATCAGGACCCGGCGGGTCGAGGCGGGGCCCGTGGCGCTTGCCGCGCGGGCGGTGCCCGAGGTTGGCGCTGAAGTTGTCTACGCCTTCTTCCCGGATGTGGCCTACACCGTGACCGTGGCCCGTGTCGAGCAGGTCGCTGCGGGCATCCAGGCGGTCAAGAGCGACGTCGAGGACGGACGGAACATCACCTGCCTGGCCATCGTAACGGCGGAGGGTACGCGGCTCACGGTGCGCGATTACAGCCGCCGGCGCCTGTATCAACGCGTCAGCCTGCCGGACGGCGGAATCGAGTACCGCGAGTACGACTTGAGCAAGGAGCTGCCGCGGGTGTCGGCGCCGTCGCCGGTGCCGCCTCGGAAGGCCGGACGGACCAAGGAGGCGGCCCTCCCTTTTGATTCGGGGGGCGGCGGCGACTCGGGGGTGTCGCCCCTCGCGACCACATATCTCGATGTCATGATCGTGTTCGACACCACGGCGCAGACATGGGTCGCGGACAACGGCGGTGTCGCCGCCTTCGCGGCGGACGCCATCGCGCGCATGAATGTGGCGATGCAGACCTCGGGCATTGACTGCACGTTCAGGCTCGCGGCGACGGTACTCAAGAGCTACAGCGGCGGCAGCGAGCTGCTCTTCCCACTATATGACATCACCAACAACAGCGGGGTGTTTTCGGACATCGAGACGCTGCGGACCACCTATGGCGCCGATCTGGTCACCCTGATGATAGACACCGGCTCCGCCTACGGCAGCGTGGGAATCGGCTGGGTGCTGATGTCTACTTCCGGCGATCCGCGCTATGCCTACACGGCCTGCGCCATCCGTTCGGTCAACCAAAGCCACACGCTCACGCATGAAGTCGGGCACAATCTGGGTTGCGGTCATGCCGTCAATCAGGCCGACGACCCCGGCCCCGCCCTCTTCTCCTACTCCTCCGGTTACTACTTCACGGCCTCCGGGAACGCGTACCACACGATCATGGCCTACAACCGGGATGGATATGGCGGTGCCTACGACGAGTGCGACCACTTCTCTACGCCGTTGAAGACATATGGCTCCTCCGGTGTCGTCGTCGGCAACGCCAGCACGGCGGACAATGCGCGTACGATCCGCGAGACGATGACAGCGGCCTCTACCTACCGGGAGGCCACGGTTACCACGCCCCCCGCCGCGCCGACCGGGGTCAACGCCAGCGACGGCGCCTCGACGGCGAATGTAGGCGTCTCGTGGACGGCGTCGTCCGGAGCCAGCTCGTATTCCGTCTGGCGGGGGACGAGCAGCAGCTCGGGGGCGGCGACGAGTATCGCCAGCGGGCTGACCGCGACCTCCTACAACGACACGTCGGCGACGCCGGGCGTGCTGTACTACTACTGGATCAAGGCGACAAACGGCGCCGGCACGAGCGGCTTCAGCGCCAGTAACACCGGCTATCGGAAGCTGGCGGCGCCGACAGGCGTCTCGGCCACGGACGGCACCTCCACTACGCAGGTCACCTTGAACTGGAGCGCCGTCACCGGGGCTTCGTACTATCGGGTCTACCGGGCCACGTCGTCGAGCGGCACCAAGACCGCGCTCGGGAGCTGGCAGACGGGGTTGTCGTATTCCGACACGTCGGCGGTGGCCGGAACGACCTACTACTATTTCGTCGTGGCCGCCGTGGATGCCTCCGGCACCCGGCCCAGCGACTACAGCAGCTACGACACGGGCTATCGCGGCGTGACCACAATCCCCGCCGCGCCGACCGGGGTCAACGCGGCGGATGGCGCCTCGACGGCGAATGTCGGCGTTTCGTGGACGGCGTCATCCGGAGCCACCTCGTATTCCGTCTGGAGGGGGACGAGCAGCAGCTCAGGCGCGGCGACGAGCATCGCCAGCGGGCTGACCGCGACCTCCTACAACGACACGTCGGCGACGCCGGGCGTGCTGTATTACTACT
>JAQULY010000553.1 GCA_028718445.1 Kiritimatiellia bacterium | reverse complement strand
GTGTGCTCTTCCGATCTCAAGCGCTGGTCTGCTTGCTATTCGTTATCACGCTAGGATCGCTGTGTTTCGCCTCGCCGCCGTCGCCGGGGCCTCGGCTCGTGGCGGAGTGGGAACCGGCGCTGGGCACACTGATCCGCTGGCCGCTCGGGCTGCCGTTCGCAGTCGTGCGCGAACTGGCTCGCGACGATCGCCTGTACACCCTGGTGGCCGGGCCCAGCGCCGAGCAGCAGGCGCGCAACGCATTCGCCGCCGAAGACGTCAATCTGGCCAACGTCGTGTTCATTCATGCCAGCATCTACTCGATGTGGACCCGCGACTGGGGTCCCCAAGCCGTCTACGACACCGCGGGTGTGCTGGGCTACGCCGACCCGTGGTTCGACGGCTACCCATGGGTACCTGGCTGCTTCCTTGTTACGCCGCTGGCCGGCGGTTCTCTGCCCGAGCGCAGCGGACGCGGCTACGAGCAGGACGACGCCCTGCCGGCCGTCGTCGCCCAGTTCCTTGGCGTGCCCCATCATCCCCTGGCGGCCTACCTGACCGGCGGCAACATCATGACAGACGGCCAAGGCGTCGCTTGGTCGACCGAGCAGATGGCGGCCGAAAACGCCGCTTCCATGAACATCGATGTCTTCCGCCAACGCGTCCAAGCGGCGACCGGAATCCACGACTACCGCTTCGTGATCAGCCCCGAGATCCATGGCATCCAGCACATCGACTGCTACGCGAAACTTCTCGACGAGGAGACGGTGCTGGTCAAAGAGGTCCCCGTCTGGCATCCGGAGCACGCCTGCTGCGAGGCCGTGGCGGCGGCCTTCGCCGCGTCGCTCACCTGCTACGAGCGTCCCTACCGTGTAGTCCGTATCTGGTGTCCACCCTATGCAGGCGATGCGGTTGCTGCTTACACGAACTCACTGATTCTCAACCGCAAGGTGCTTGTACCTCTGTTCAACCTGGCCTCCGACGCGGTGGCGTTGCAAACCTACCGTGACGCCATGCCGGGCTACGACGTGCTTGGCTTCGCCTGGGGCGCCTGGTACTCGTACGATGCGCTGCACTGCCGCACCATGGGCATCTTCGATCCGAGCATGCTGCGCCTGCTGCATGCGCGCCTTGCGGATGACGCGCCCGCCGGTGAGCAGCTCCGCGTAGCCGCCTGGATCGACGCGCGCAGCGGCGCAGGACTGGTCCCGGGGGCCCAAACGGTGCGCTGGCGGCAGACCGGCGACGCCGCTTGGCAGGAACTGCCCCTGGCGACGGCGGGCGTCGATTCGTTTGTGGCCTGGTTGCCGCCGCAGGCGCCCGGCGCGACCGTCGAGTACTATCTGACGGCTGCAGACCAGGACGGACGCAGCGAAACCCTGCCGCGCACAGCTCCGGACGGCTGGTATGCGTTCACCGTGGCGAACGGAGTCGTCGCGGCGCCGCCCACGCCGCTGCGGCTCTCGTTGCAGGCCTGGCCGAACCCGTGCAACCCGCGCGCCGAGGTCGTGTTCGACTTGCCGCAACCTACCGAAACCGCAGTGACGGTTCATGACGCGCGCGGTCGGCTGGTGGCGCGCCTCGCACACGGTCTGCTGCCGGCAGGACGGCAGGTCGCGGCCTGGGATGGCAATGGGCTTCGCGGCGAGCCGGTACCGAGCGGCGTCTACCTGGTTCGGTTACGGGCGGGAGCGGCGCAGCGGACGTGCAAGCTCGTGATTGCGCGGTGACCGTTAACGCCGGATCGAAGCGGCTCGCCATCATCGCCGTTGTGCTTTATCTTGGCGTGAATCAACGGTCTGCCGCCCGCGACTGTGCCTGCATACCACGCGAACCCGGCCCGATGCGAGCATGACCAAAAGGGAAAAGATCACAAGCCACGACACCAACGGTGCCACGCCTGTGATCGCGCGCCTGCTCGGCGCCGTCGAGAGGGTCGGCAACGCCCTGCCGCATCCGGCGACCCTGTTCGCGGGAATGGCGCTGCTGGTCGTGCTGTGTTCGGGCCTCTTCAAGTGGCTGCACGTGACCGCCGTGCATCCCGGCACCGGCGAGATCATCGAACCGGTCAGTCTGCTGAGCGTGTACGGGCTGCACCGCATCCTGACCGAGATGGTCACCAATTTCACCGCGTTCGCTCCGCTCGGCACAGTCCTGGTCGCGATGCTCGGTCTCGGCATCGCTGAACGCAGCGGCCTGATCGGCGCTGCCTTGCGGCTGGTCGTGTTGTCGGCTCCGCGCAGCTTGTTGACCTTCCTGATCGTGCTCACCGGCATCTTGTCCAACACCGCGAGCGAGGTCGGCTACGTGCTCCTGGTGCCGCTGGGAGCGATCATCTTCCAGACCGTGGGCCGGCATCCCCTGGCCGGCATGGCGGCCGCCTTTGCCGGTGTATCGGGCGGCTACAGCGCCAACCTGCTGCTCGGCACCATCGATCCGCTGTTGGCCGGTCTGTCGGAGGAGGCCGCGCACATCATCGATCCGGCCTACCAGGTCAATCCCACCTGCAACTACTACTTCATGGTCGTCTCGGTCTTCTTCATCTCGATCGCCGGCACCTGGGTGACCGAGAAGATCGTGGTGCCCCGCCTCGGCGCCTACGGCGGTCAAGCGGACGGCGAAGCGCCGGCCCTGCAGAAGCTGAGCGCGGACGAGAAACGCGGCTTGCGTTACGCGGCGTCTGCGGGGCTGGCGTTCACGGCGATCTTGCTCGCCGGGACCGTGCCGGCCGGCGGTTTCCTGCGCGATCCGCAGACCAGCGGCCTGCTGCGCTCGCCGTTCACGGCCGGGATCGTGGCGTTCATCTTCCTGGGGGCTGCGATCCAGGGCATCGCCTACGGACGCGGCGCCCGCACGCTGCGCAGCGACGCCGATGTCATCGAGGGCATGGGCAAATCCATGCAGACGCTCGGCGTCTACATCGTGCTCTGCTTCTTCGCCGCGCAGTTCGTGGCGTATTTCCGCTGGACGAATCTCGGGCTGATCTTGGCGGTACGCGGGGCGGAAGGGTTGCAGTCCTCGGGTCTGGGCGACATTCCGCTGATCATCTCGTTCGTCGTCATCTCGGCCCTGATCAATTTGGTCATGGGCAGCGCCTCGGCCAAGTGGGCAGTCATGGCGCCGATCTTCATTCCGATGTTCATGTTGCTGGGGTATTCGCCGGAAATGGTCCAGGCCGCCTATCGCGTGGGCGACAGCGTTACGAACATCATCTCGCCGCTGATGTCGTACTTCCCGTTGATCGTCGCTTTTATGAAGCGCTACGACGACAACGCCGGCATCGGGACCGTGGTGGCGACCATGCTGCCGTACTCGCTGGTGTTTTTCTTGGTCTGGACCGTGCTGATCGTCGTCTGGTTCGCGCTGGGGCTGCCGGTCGGTCCGGGGGCGCCGCTGCGGCTCGCGTGACGGTTGGGCGGAGATGCGCACGCATCCGGTCGCGCAGGGATGCGATCAACTCGGTGTGTTGAGATCGCCCATCGGCAGGATCCGCACCTTGTTGCGGCGCAGCGCCACCAGCCGCGGCATCTCGTAATGCCGGTCGCTCTTGGTCTGGTTGTTGCCGATGCGGATGGACACGCCGGCGTGCAGTTGCGCCAGGACGGCGACTTCGCGCACGGCGCCGCGCTGAGACTCCTCCACCGCGCGCTCGAGCGCGAAGGATTCGTTCTTGAGCGCCTGATCGACTTGCGCGAGC
>JAQULY010000552.1 GCA_028718445.1 Kiritimatiellia bacterium | reverse complement strand
CGTCTCCATGGTGTCTTCGAACTGAGTGTTGATCTCGAAGTAATGCAGCGCATCCGGCGCGGTGCGGGGACTTGTGCCCTCGCTGCCCAGCGTGTTGCGTCCCGAGATGTAGTACTCGCAGACGGTGCCGTAGAGCTGGCCGGGCAGCAGGCCGACGAACGCACTGCCCTGCTGGTCCATCGCGACCGCGTTCCAGGCGCCCCCGTCCAACCGGTAATGCAACTCGAAGCTGCGGGGATCGACGTCCCCGCCGCCCAGCGATGCGCCGGTTGCGGCGACCGTGTAGGGTCCCATCTGGTTCGTCTGGTACGGAATGGTGGTATGGTAGATGAACATCCCGACCAGGATCTCCGGCACGAAATCGTCGAAGCCGTGATTAGCGGCCGCCTGCGCGAAGATCGCGTGATGCGGCGTGCCATCGTCGAGGTCGCCGTTGTCGTCGTCGGTGATGAACGTGGCCACGACCTGATCCGGCTGGGTCATCGGCTGCAGAAGCTTGCGGGCGTAATGCCAGCGTTCGGCCGCCTTGATCGTGCCCTCCTCCTGGCCGTATTGGGCCTGCAGCGCCACCATGGCGTCCCAGTGGAAGCCGGCGATGACCTGACCCGCGGAATGGATCGGCTGCCCGATCACGTCGCCGGGGTAGCGGAGCGTGTTCAAGGCGTTGCGGATGCCGCTGGTGCAGTTGCCCTGGTTGAAGCCGCGGCCGATGATGCTCTCTTGGGTGATCAAGTTGCCCAGAATGTCCGCATTGCCTTCGCCGAGTCCCTGGTCGCCCTGGGTGCCGCCCAACAACGCGTCCTGGATCCCGTGGCCGAATTCGTGCTGCACCACTTGTTGGATCTCGCCGGTATTGGCATAGCCGGACCCCGCGGCGCAGAAGTTGATGGTGCCGTTCCACCAGGCGTTGCCCGGGCAGTACCCGTCGTTGCGGTTGACGTAGGCGTTGATCGGCGTGTTGACGTAGGGGAACGTCGGAACGAAATGCAGGAACAGCTTGTGGATGCGGTTGACGCCGTCGAAGACGTCGCGCTCGTCCTGGCGGGAGTTGGTGTTGGACCAGCTCAGGACGAACGGCTCGCCGGCGTTGGCCGGCGACGAGAACGCCGCGTCGGCGCCGTTGTAATTGTACACTCGGACATAAGGCCCCTGCAGCGTCGCGGTGACAGTGCCCGAAGCGCCGCCGCCGCTGATCTGCCACGCGCCGTCGATGTTGGTCGTCGTCGCGCCGGCGCCGCTGACATTGAGATTGAGGTAGGACGCCGGATCGGTCTGCTGTCCGTTGCAGTACGACTCAGGCTGGACGATATTGGTTGCCGACCCCATGAAGTCGAAATGAATATTGTTGTAGCGCCAGATCACGTCGCCGGAGTGGGCGTCGACATGAGTGATCCACTCGCCCAGCGGCTGCGCCGTATCGACGCGCACGCGGTAGACGAGGTGGTGCTCCACCGTGTTGCCGGACGTCGCCACCGGCAGGACGAGCAGCGCCGGCTCGACCACGTAGCGGTCGCCGAGTTCGGGCTGATAGGGTAGATCGCGAATGGCGGCGTCCGCAGCGGCGCCCGCCGAGAGGGCCGGGTGCGGGTCCAGGTCGATGTCCCGGTAGAACGTCGAACCCATGATCATGAGATTGCCGTTGTCGTGGAAGACCAGGCGGACCTTGCTCTCCAACACTTCGTGACCGTGCCAGTATTGCTGCAAATGGGCCACCCACTTGCCCATGCCGCGGGGCGCATGGACCAGGCGGAGGTCTTCGAGGTCGGCGCGCAAGACATCGTAATTCGCGCTCACGACCTGCCTGGCGACTTGCTCGAGTTGAGCTTCGGTCGTGATCGCGGCGGCTACCCGCACCGCCGGGCCGTAGACCCACCGCGGCGTGTTGCTGTGGGCGCTCCAATCCAAGACTTGCCAGGAGCCGCCGTAGCGAGCCTGGAGCGTCGTCGCGACCGCGCGGCTGGCCGTCAAGCCGGCAAAACCACCCCCATCGTGGGGATCGACCGCCGGCAGGGGAACTGCGTAGTGGTCTGGTGAATCGGAAGGCGGCAGGAAGGCTGTCGCGGGGATGACCGACAGCGCGAGCGCAAAAACGCCCAGCAGCACGGTCCGCATCAAGATCTTGACCTGGGACATGCGTCACACTCCTCATCATGGTGGCGGCGAAAGGACGGCAGCGTTCGGGGGTCCGCAAGCCCGCTGCCGCCGCAACGCAAGCGGATCACCCGCTTCGACAGGGACATGCGATTTTACCACAAGAACTCCGCTATGCCTAGTCCAGAGGAAACTTGAACATTCATGTCGGCAGACGAACGACTAGGGCTTTGTGCGGAATCAATCTCATTAATGTTAGCCCGGGGTGGCTCTCCGCAACTGGCGAGCGGGCGCCGGCCCGGGCGGCGAGCAGCGGACCCGACGCATGACGGCCCCGACCGGAGAGTGGCCAGGGCCGTCGCAGTCAGTGCCAGCAATCGGCTAACTATCCGTGCTTACGCGCAAACTCGTCCATGAATCCGGCCAGCGTCTGCGCTCCCTCCAGAGGCATCGCGTTGTAGATGCTGGCGCGGCAGCCGCCGACCGAACGGTGGCCCTTCAAACCGTCCATGCCCGCCTTCTTGGCTTCGGCGATAAACTGCTTCTCGAGGTCTTCGCTAGGCAACCGCCAGACCACGTTCATCTTGCTGCGGCAATGGGCGGCCACCGGGCAACGGTAGAAATCCGGATGCTTGTCCATCATCCCGTACAGCAGGCGGCTGCGGTCTTCGGCGAGTTTCTCCACCCAGGGCAGCCCTCCCTTCCCGTTCAGGTAGTCGAGCACCAGGCGCGACACCCAGATCGGGAAGACCGGCGGCGTGTTGTAGAGCGAGTCTCCCGCGGCGTGGATCTTGTAGCTCAGGTACGCCGTCAGGTCGTCGCTGCACCGGGCCAGGACGTCGTCGCGGATGATGACGACGGCGAGGCCAGCCGGCCCGAGGTTCTTCTGGGCGCCGGCGTAGATCAGGCCGAACTTCTCCAACGGAATCCGCCGGCTCAGGAAATCGCTGCTCATGTCGCAGACCAGCGGCACGTCCACGGCGGGCCATTCCTGCCATTGCACGCCGCCGATGGTCTCGTTGCTGGTCAGATGCAGAAAGACCGCGCCCGCGCTGGCCTTGACCTCGCTCGCCCGCGGCAGCGTCATGAACTTCGCCTCGGTGCCGTCGAAGACGAGGTTGACCTTGCCGATCTTCTTGGCGTCGGCCACGGCCTTCTTGGCCCAGGTCCCGGTCAGCGTGTAGTCGGCCGGCTTGCCGCCGGCGAGCAGGTTGAGCGGCACCATGCTGAACTGCAGGGTGGCGCCTCCCTGCAGCCAGAGCACGTGGTAGTTCTCCGGCAGACCGAGTAGCTTGCGCAGGCCGGCGGTCGCCGCCGCGTGCACCTCGCTGTAGTGCGGGCCGCGGTGGCTGGCCTCGATCAGCGAAAAGCCGGCGCCCTGGTAGTCGACGATCTCCTGCTGGATCTTTTCAAGGACCGGCAACGGCAGTGTGGACGGTCCGGCGGCGAAATTGAAGATGCGGGCCATGTCACTTTCCCTCCTGGACGAAGGCTGTGATGATCTGCTCGACCTCCACGCCGATCCGCAGGAGGTTCTCTTTCGTGCTCGCGCCAAGGTGCGGCGCCATCAACACATTGGGAGCTTTGAGGATCGGATAGTCG
>JAQULY010000551.1 GCA_028718445.1 Kiritimatiellia bacterium | reverse complement strand
CGTTATCGAAACTGTGGTCGAGATGCATGTTGCACGGTTTGCCGGTCATGGTCTTGGTCTTATCATCCCAGGACGGACGGGCAAAGTCATAGGTAAAGAACGAATATTCCGTCGCCGCGATGCTCGGACAGGTATCCATCTCCAGCACCATCTGGTTGCCGCCATGGCCGTGCACGGTGCCCGGCGGGATCAGGAACAGGTCGCCGACGTTGGTCTCCCAGTTGGCGATGAAGTCCTTCCAGTTTGCGATCGGCTTGAGGTTCTTCGAGTCACGGCAGAGGCGCTCCCATTCCTCCAAATCGGCCTCGTCCTTATAGCCCATCCAGGTGTTGGCGCCCTCGTAGGCCTCGGCGATGTAATAGGTTTCGTAGCGTCCCAGGGGTTCCTTGAAGTGACGCCGCACGTAGTCGGTCGAGGGATGATTGTGGATCGGCATGCTGATGCGTTCAGCCGGCGTCGGCTTCGGGAAGTAGCCGTCATCGAGCCACACATCCATCGGGAACAAGCCGGGGTATGCCCCGGCGATATGCTTGCCGAGGAACTGGTCCGCGTACTGCATGAGGTTCATCGTCGGCATGTTCAGCATCGCTTCCCGGCCGATATCTACCAGCATGCTCAGCTCCGGACCGGCCAGTTCATTCCAGGCGTTGCACTCCAGTCCGGGCACGTCGAACTGTGCACCCAGGTCTTTGAACCGGTAGGCGCCCCAGGGCCCCGGCTGGTAGATCGGCACTTCCTTGACCGGGTACTGCAGCAGCGTCCGCATGATGCCGTCGTACGCGGCGCGCGGGAGCAGTTTGAGGTTCTCGAAGGCGATACCCTCCACCCAATGGTCCATGCGGGGCAGCAGAAAGTCCTTCTGGCGATCCAGCAGGTAGTAGTCGCAGTAGTAGTATTCTTTCCAGCCGTAGTCCTGCTTGGGCTCGTTCCAGCCGAAGGGGACAAGTTTGCCATCCCACATCTCCCACAGGATCGGCTGGCGGGTCTTGTCGAAGTAGAAGCGCACATCGTAGCGGTCGCACAGTTCCGGCACGGCCGAACCGGCGCCATAGACGATCAGGGCGTCCGTGCCGGAAGCAGTGTCCAGCTCAGCCTTCAGCGCGGCGACTTTGCCGGTGTCCATCAGGTCGGAGATATGGCCATCGGCGTTGACTACGCCGAAGCCGGGATCGTCGGTCTCGGTGAAGGCGCGCTTGTATGCCGCAATTTTTTCACGGATCTTGAAACGCTCCACGATGGGGAGAAAAGTGAGTTTCAGTCCGGCGGCGGACGCGTGCCGGGCGAGCCCCGCCCTGAGGGCGGGCCAGTCGATGTTGTACCAGCCGTCAAAGGCCAGGCGCAGCGGGCGCTGGTGGTCGGCCCGCTCGGCGACCAGCCCGATGACGGTCCGCAGAACCTTGTCCGATCCGAGGATCAGCGCCTCGCGCCATTCGGGCTTCACTTCAATGCGGTTCTCGGCATGCATTCTCGATTCGTATAGTGGCATGGTTTTCCTTTCCCCTGGTACCGGTTGTGGACGATAGGGCGAGCGCAATGTGGCATCGTTTCGTTGCCGATCGGCCCTCGTCCGGCGTATCAACCTGAAATCACTGTCGCTGTGCGGTGTATTATGGGATTATTTTATGAACTGGCTATTGACATTCGGTTATCCGACGGCATCATTTCGTTGGTCATGCACAAGACATTTGCGCACATCTCGGTAGCCACCGAATCGGAGATCGGTCTCCCGGACTTGTTCACACAGGTCGATGCCCATGAAGAGACGTGGGAGGCCGGCACGCTCCAGCCGCAGGTCTATGAAACCACCATCGAGTACCAGCTTGCCGGCTCTGATCGGCGTTGGATTGCAGGCCGTGAGTATCGCACCGAGGCGGGGGCCTTGTCCGTCTTCGCGGCAGGCTCGCGCATCGAGGCCGAGCGAATTCCGCCCGGCAAGTTCGAGCGTGTGACGTACCTGCGGATACGGGGCCCGCTGGCCGCGGCCATCGAGCGGACCCTCGAGATTGCGCCTGACCGGCCGCTGATTCTGCCGGATGCGCCGTCGCATTACGCACTCTCACTCGCCCAGGCCACGAAAACGGTGTTCGAGCGCCCTCCAAACTGGGCCTGGCGTCTGGTGGAACTGCTGGCGGAATTGACGCGCACGCTGGCGACAGCCCACCAACGGCCGCCCCTGCCGACGGCCAGGCTCGTGGATCGTGTTCGCACTCTGGTGGAGGAATCTCCGAACCGCCCCTGGTCCGTGAAGGAGCTTTCCGCTGTGTTCGACGTGCGCCGCGAGGTGTTGTGGGGACGATTCAAGGAGCAAACCGGACAGTCGCCGGGCGACTGGATCCGGCAGCACCGCATTCGGATCGCCCGGGAGATGCTGGACCGCGGTTTGTCCGTGCGGCAGACGGCGGAGCGCCTTGGATTCTCCTCCCGTCAGCAGTTCGCCAGAAGCTACCGCTCCGTGACCGGACAGGCGCCATCGACACGCGGCTCCTGAGTGTACGCCTCATTCTTTCTTTACCTCTCCTCACCGCTTCGGCTACCGTTCCGCCCATGCATCACTCCTTCAGGCCGGCAAAGAACGGGAGCGTTCCTGTACTGCCCGAGAAACGATCTTCCACCATAGTGATGACGCGGTCGCTATTGGAGGACTGGGTGGCGCAGGCGCGCCGGTGGTTGTACCGCCTGCCGGATTCAGGGGGGCTGGTCTGCTATGGTATTGGGCATCACGGGCATTGGGCGATGCAGGCACACGATACCGCCTTCTCGGCCTTCGCCGTGCTGGCGGCGGACCCTCAGACGGACACCGCGCGAACCGGGATGTCGCGCGATGAACTGACCGCCACGGCGTTGGCCATGCTCCGGTTCACGCTTCGCAGCCACCACGCCGGGGAAGGCCGCGCCACTGACCTTGGCAACTGGGGGCGCTCATGGATCTCGCCGCTCGGACTGGAGCGGATGATGCACGGGGTCCGGGCCATCCGGCCCGTCCTGACTGCGGCAGACCATGACCTACTGCGGCGGGTCTTGCTGTCAGAGGCCGATTGGCTGCTGGAATCCTGGCCGGTGACCGCCGGTCTCACGCAGAACAATCGTCCCGAAAGCAACATGTGGAACGGGGCCTTCCTGCACCGCGTGGCGAGCATGTATCCCGACACGCCGCAGGCGGCCGCCTGTCGCGAGAAGGGCAGTGCCTTCCTGGCAAACGCAGTTTCGATTCCCGAAGATGCAACGGACGACCGCGTGTTCGACGGCCGACCGTTGCGGGAGTGGCATGTCGGGCCGAATTTCACAGCGACGTACGGGTGCAATCACCACGGCTACATGAATGTTGGCTACATGGCGATCACGCTGTCTAATCTGGCCATGTTCCACTTCGCCTGCCGGGAGGAGGGCTGGACGCCGCCCGAAACGCTGTATCTGCATGCGCGCGAAATGTGGCAGGTGGTCAAGACCTGCACCTTTCCGGACGGCCGGCTCTGGCGGATTGGCGGCGATTCGCGTGTGCGCTATTGCTACTGCCAGGACTACGCCCTTCCGGTTTGGCTGTTCGCCCAGGATTATCTTGGCGATCGGGACACCGCCAAGTTTGAGGAACGATGGCTCGAGCAGGTGAAGCGGGAAGCTGACCACAATGCCGACGGCACGTTCCTGGGGTCGCGGCTGGAGAAACTCCACGAGCGTGCGCCGACCTACTACTACCGGCT
>JAQULY010000550.1 GCA_028718445.1 Kiritimatiellia bacterium | reverse complement strand
CTCGAACGGCATACCCTTCTTCGATTATGTGAGGGCCTACAACGATGCCTGAGCCGCCTTGCCTGGTGCTCTCCGCCAACCCCGCTCTGACGCTCCGGGCGTCCGGAGATTACCGCGCGACACTGCCGGCCACGCGCGGCACTCAATCGCGGGCCTTTACTCCGCCCACCTCCTCCTCGTCCTGGCAGGGGATCACGCGCATACGCGAGATCGAAGGAGCGGTCTACAACCGCTGGTGCGCGGTCAACCGGGCGGAGTTGCAGGCCAAGCCATCCTGGGCGGTGAGCGGCGGATCGACAACAGCCGGCACGATCATTCAGGGCGCGGGGTTCTGGAACGCGCGCCAGCAGGCCATCGCCAGTCTGCGTCTCGGCGGCGAATACGAAGACGGCACGACCTTCAACTGGGTGCGTGGCGCACAGGGCGCGCCACTCACTACGTGGCCAGCGGTCAACGGTCTCTCCGCGCTCCCCTCCTGGTCGGGTACGGCCGAATCGCTCCTGTGGAAGTACGCCTTGAACGATGCCGACGCTACGGGGCCGCGGCGGCTGACCAGCGCCGACACCTGGACCTATGGTTATTGCCAGACGGGCGACCGCCTGGGCAACTGGCTGATCGAGGACATGCAGGCGGCGCTCGACCACATGCGCCTCGCCGTCGCGCTCACGGACAGTTTCGACAGTTGCATCTATTCCGCCACGCATGTGGTCGTCAAGCAGGCACTGGATGGCAGCGGGAACCGTACGAAATTGGCCGGCGACCAAGCCTACGGCTACGGTAATGGGGTGGCTTACCAGGAGGCGTTGTACGATGACGCCGTGGCGAATTGGAACGCGGAAATCACCGCGTACCCTTACTGGTGGGAATCGGCGACTTACAACGATCCCGCAACGCTGCCCTACGGCAACCGCATGATTCGGGCCATGGAGGTTGAATGCGGTGGCCGCGATGGCGACAATCTGAACTGGTGGTACACCTGCCGGGCCTATTACCAGTGTCCGCAGTGGGTGTTCTATCCGAACGTGCTGACCCGCGTCTGGCCGGTACAATTCAAGGTTTGGGGCACGCTTTATCAATACGATAGCAGCCTCGGCGACCTGATGCCGCTCTATGGCGCCGGCTCGGGCTGGCAAGATGTCGAGTCGGGCGAGTTGATCGAGTTGGAGGGGGCGTCCAGTTGGATGTACGACGCCGATGACGATAATTTCATCAGCCCCAGTTACGGTCTTCTCAGTTGGAACAATCCCTGGGACCCCGGAATCGACACTACTTGGCCGCTTCTCGTAAATGGTTCGACGAATACGCGCAAGGCGGCGCATCAGAGTTCGTACGCGCTGGCGCTTTTGTGGGGGTGGACGTGAGCAAGGGTCTTCACAGGGGCGCCCGGCGCGCTGTATACGATATGGGTAGAGGCAAGAGCCGCCGCGAGTGGCCGCCAAGTCCGGACACGGAAAGACGAGGTGGCCAATGGGCATCGCATACTTCGGCGCCAACCGCATGGCAACGTGGCAAACGCCACGGACAACCTTCCAGAACCGATTCCTGACGCACGATAAGCCGCAGTGGGGCCTCGGTCCCAAGGGCATGCCGGGGAGCGCCGACTATGGCGACGATCTCACCTGGCGCGAGCGCAACTCCAAAGGTCCGTCGCAGGCGCCCAATCCCTATGAACGCATGGGGCTATTCTGGACCGGCGAACGCATCGCCCAGGGGCGCCCAATCCGCGACATCGAACAGGGGCAGGCGCTGGAAGAGCGCAGGATGGGGCTGGCCGAACGCGGCCAGGCACTCAACGCCGAGGAGACACAAGCGCGCCTGGGGCTGGAGGGGCAGCGCGTGGGCCTCGAAGGCGAACGCGTCGGGCTGGAGGGCAACCGCGTCGCTCTGGAGGGTCAGCGCGTGGGGCTCCTGGGGCAGGCACAGGCCGTCAATGCCGAGGAGTCGGCGGCGCGCCTGGGGCTGGAGCGGCAGGGGCTGGGGATGCGGGCCGCGGGTCTGATGCAGGATATCGCCTTCAATCGAGAGCGCCTGGGCTTGATGCGGCGCGAGGACCGGCGCGCGGAAGAGGTGCACCGGGCCGGCCTGATGGCGCCCAAGGGCCGCGGCGAGATCCCCGGCTACATCCCGCCCGAGACGGTCATGCTGGTCGAGCGCGCCTTGGACATTTCGCCCGATGCCGCCGACTACAACGCGCGGCTGGAGCGGCTGGCCAAGGAAATGAAAATCAAGGGCGGCGCCGGCATGGTCAAGAATGTCTTGCAGAGCTTCGGCCCCTACGTCCGGGAGGCGCGCGCGGCGCGGCTGGCGGGCACGCCGGAGGCGGCTACCCTGCGCGCCGAACAGGCGCAACGCGAAGCGATCGCCAGGCGGCGCGCGGGACTGATGCGGTAAATCCTTGTGGGGGTAAGAGCGTGGACCTATCTCCCGTTGACGTGATCTCCGACCCGGGCGACCTGACCGACTGGGCGCAAGCGCACCAGCGCGAGCTCTATGCCCGGCGCCAGAAGGCCCAGCGCTGGCGGATTCTCCCCGGCAAGCAGGCGCGCGAGCGCGAGACGGTCGAGGCGGAGATTGATGAGCACCGCCGGGCCTTCTACCCGGAACTGGGGATTCCCGAACAGTGGGCCAAGCCGGAAGACCCGGCGGCGCAATTGCCGGAGGGGTTGCCGCGCATGCCGGCGGACCTGGCTGGCCGGGATCGCGACGAGTGGATGCGCAACCGGATGCGCGAAGCCACCACGGCGCGCACCGTGGTCGATACGGATGGGCAGTTTCGGGACTATGCCACGCTTGAGCCTCTCGTCCAGCGCGACGGGAAACCGCTCATGGCCTTCCCGAATGCCAAGGTCAAGGGCGTGCAGGCGGTGCGCGATGATGGCGTGGTGGTGGATGGCCGCGGGCGCGCGCTCGCGCCGGACGATGTGGATGCGGCCGATCCGCGCCTGGCGGACGTGGCGCCGGTCTTCGATGCCTCCAAACGTTCAGCGCCGGACCTGGCGGCATCGGGCTTTGACGATAGCGACGATCTCTACCCCTCGGAACAGAAGCTCGTCCACGATATGCGGCGGCAACAGCGCGACGCCTGGCTGGCCGATACGCTCGAAGAGGAGGCGGCGGACAACCTCACGCGGCTGCGGCTGGGCTTGGGGATCGAGGCCGGCGATGCACTCAAGAAGGTCGTCAAGAACGCGCCGGACCTGATCCCCTTCTCGCCCACCTCCCTGGTCAAGGCGCTAACGATCAACGAGGTCGCCAAGAAGGATGCCGCCTGGCGGCAGTGGGACGAGGGCGGACAGCATGGGCCGGAACCGGCGCGGGTTACGCCGGTCGAGGAGCAAACGCTTAACGTCTTTCTCTCCGATCAGCAATTGCAGGCGGAGCTGGGGCGCAGCATGGGCGCGGGCACCATCGAGGGCGTGGCCAACCTCTTGCCCTACATGGGCGAGATGGTCCTGGGCGGCGGCGTGGTGAGTGGCGTCAAGGGCGCGGTCAAGGGCGCGGCCTTGCGCACGCTGGGCACGGCCGCCGGCAAGCGCGCAGCCGCCACGGGGCTGGGTAAGGCGGCGCTCTGGACCGCCACGAGCCGCGTGGGCCGGGCGGCGGGCGCGCTGGCGGTCGAGGCCACGGCGCGCACGTTGCTAAACCCGCAGGGCTTTGCGGCCGACTACCTCAACCGGCGGATGCCGTCTGCTGAAGTGCAGG
>JAQULY010000549.1 GCA_028718445.1 Kiritimatiellia bacterium | reverse complement strand
ATTGGCGCTGCCGAGCTATGCCTCCGTCATGGGCACCGTCCTGCCGACCAAGATTCGCGCGCACGGTATCGGCGTGCTGGCCGGGGCCACCCGCTGGTTGCGATTCAATTCTCCGTCCCGCGTCAGCTACAAATGGAGCGGTATGGCCGCGCCGGTCGTTCCGACTGCGTCCGAAGTGCAACTGCCCGGCGCAGCCACCACCGACTGCGACGTCGAACTGCGCGTGAATGGCTCCTGGCCGATCGGCACGACGGTCAAGGTGGACTACGTGCTGCGCAACCTGTCCGGTCAGGTTGTCTCCGTCCGAGGCGTGCGCTTGCTGGGCCAGGTGATCGCCGCCATCGGCGATTCCATGACCTATGGCGTGCGCCGGCGCCGCGACGGCACCATGGAAACCCCTAACTGGGCCAAGCCCTGGCTCTCCTATCCCTCGCAATCATCTTGGAACAACTACTATGGAAACTGGAATGACATCAATTTCCAGGGATCGCGCGGTTTCCTGCGGCGCGATCTGACCACCAGCGTGCCATGGGCAGGCCACTACGCCAACGGCCACGGTCCGGATCATTGCGGCTATTCCGGATCGCGCACCAGCCACATCATCTCCACGCTCGACGATACCAGCCGCACCTACCCGCGGAACGCCTTCATGGCCAACCCGTCCTACACGGTGGTCATCTATTGGATCGGGCTCAACGACACCAGCGGCGGCAGTCCCGGCGAGATCTTCGACCGCTGGAAACAGGGCCTGAACCGCATCCTGGCCTTGCGCTCAGGACGCGGGAGAACGCTGGTCGTGGGCGTGACCCTGCCCCGTATCCGCAGCGATTACGCGGGATATTCCCCCGAACGGCAGGCCAATCAGGACGTGGTTAACTCGTACATTCGCGGTTACACGATGTCCACGGCGTATGCGCGCTACGTTGTCGCAAACATCGAAAGCGTGCCGCACGACAGCAATGACGACGGACTGCATTTCATGGCCACCGGCTACGAGCGCGTCGAACAGATCGTGCGGCAGGCGATTCTGAACGGCATGAAGGCGGGACCATGAGGCGCTGCGCCTGTATCCTGGCCGCGGCCTGCTGCCTGCCGGTTGTCCTGTGCGCCGGCGCGGCGGATGTGACCGGCGCGTTCCTGATCGTGAAGGACGGTCGCGTCGGTTTCGTGGATGGCGGCGGAAAGTTGCTGGCATCGCCGCAATACGAAGTCCGCGGCAGCTGGAGCGAGGGCCGCATCTGGGTTCAGGCACAGTCCACGGGAGAGGTCAGCGGCTGTTTTCTCGACGATCGCGCACAACCGCTGACAGCGGCCCGCTATCGCAACCTGTCGGACGTTCTGCCCGAAATGCCCCTACCCCGTTTTGCGCGCGGCATCGCCACCGTCGGACTGCCCGGCGGCGGCTACGGCTACCTCGACAGGGACGGTCGCATGCTGGGACGCACAACCGCCGCCGGCGTGTTTCAGCGCCAGGATGGCGACCTGCTGCTGTGCATGCTGGACGGCAAAGCCGGATTCATAAATCGCCACGGATCGGCACGTATTCCGGCGCGCTATGCCGAAGCTTCGCCATTCCGCGGCGAACGCGCCGCCGCGCGCGAAGGAACAAATTGGGGGCTTATAGACGAGCGTGGCACATGGGTGGCCGCGCCATCCTTCGACGAGCTGCGCTGGTTCGCCGACGAACCGCGCTACTGGAGCTACCGGCTGGGACAGCGCTGGGGACTGCTGGATCGCGACGGCAAACGCCTGACGGAGGCGCGCTTCGACGATTTCGGCATCTGGCACGTCGGCACGGTCAGCTTCCGCGCGGGCGACAAGTGGGGCTTGCTGGCGGCTGACGGAACGGAGCGCGTGCCGCCGCGATATCTGGCCTTGACGCCCTTCGACCAAGCTGCCGGCCTGTGGGCCATGCAGGACGCGACCGCCAAGTGGGGACTGCTCGAAGCTCACGGCAAGGAGCTGGTCGCCTGCCTTTATGACGAAGTGCTGGCGCCGGCAGCGCATGTCTGGCTGGCCCAGCAGGAGGGTCAGTGGGGCCTGTTGAACCACACGAACGGTAACTGGCTGGCGCCCCCGCGCTACCAGCGCGTGGTGCCGCTGAACGGGCCGTTTGACGGACTGGCGCTGACCGAGCAAAGCGCATGCTGGGGAGTGGTAGATACGGCCACCGGCAAGGAATGGATGGCGCAGCGGTTTGAGCACGCCCAGGCGTGGCGCAACTGGCTGGCCGTCCGGCAGGCAGGCGTCATGCGGCTCCTCGACCGGGATGGACGCGCCGTGCTGACTTGGGAGGGCACGCCGGAGGGCCTGCCTGCATCGGAACACATGCTCGCCGGGACCGGCGTGCTGCGAACTGACAAGGGGGTCACACTGCTTGCCGAGGATGGCACGCTGGTGTGGAGTACCACCTTCGATGACGCCGGCGAATGGTCCGGGGAACTGCTGCCGGTGCGCCATGCAGGCCGATGGGGCTATGCCGATCGACGCGGGCAACTGGCGATCGCCGCACACTACGAAACCGCGGGGGCGTTTGCGGAAGGTTTCGCGGCCGTCAAGGCGCAGGGCCGCTGGGGCCTGATTGACCGGCGCGGCGAATACCGCGTCAAGCCGGCTTTCGACGCGCTTGGACGGACCTGTCGCGGTCTCGCGCCGGCAGCGCGCGACGGCTGTTGGGGCCTGATCGGTACAGACGGAACGGTGGCGTTGCCGCTCGTGTATGACGGCATCGAATGGGGTCTGCGCGCGGAAGGGTCACCGCTCTATTACGGCGCCATTCCCGGCGATTATCCGAGTCTTTGAGGCCCGTGGCTGTTTCGAATCATGAGGTCCGAATCGTGACGGACTTCGCCGTTCTGCGGTTCAGTATTCAGGCGCGCCACTGACGTGACGCCACTAGATGGAGAGAGCCATGAGAAACATCCGTCCATCTTTGGCGCGAGCTTTGTCGCGAGCTTCGTCGACAAAGCTCACGACAAAGCTCGCGACAAAGGTCATCAGACCAGTGAACCGCACACTCTCCTCTGTGAACAGATCCTTCCATTGAGCGTTCCGTGTTGAGCGGAAGGCTACCACGATGACTGCGTGATGGCGCTGGCGCTGGCGAATCACCAACGCTGGGAGACGGAGAACTGCGGGATCATGCTGCGGGTGGGTGGCGGCAGAGGGGTCAGGATGCGGCGGCGACCGGTGCGGGCGCAGAGGGAGTTGGGAGGGTGACGGCAGAGGCCAGACATGCGACGGTCAGCCGCTTTGTCTGGCCCGACTGGTTAGAAGTCGTCTTTTGATCCCATCTTCTTCTTTAGTGTTTCAAGCTCCTTTGGGTCGGCAACCCATTCCTCTATGTATCCGCAGTTCTCGCATACATAACGGTTGAACCTAATATTTGCGCTCAGAAGATGAATGCCAGACATTCGCAGGTATTGACCGCTGCCATTGGAACCGATCCAGCCCGGCAGAGTCATAATTTTTTGCGACCTGCATTTTGGGCAGCTTTTCGTCCTATACATGACTCACTCCTTTCCACTCTAACGTCACTTCTCTGGCGCGGCGCGGCTAGCGACGTCGCCTGCAAAAGTTGGTTGGGCACTGTCGTCCTTCGAGATCTGAAACCGCTTCAGGATGTGGTCCATAAAGAAGCGTGGACGGCAGTGCAGGGACTTTTCAAGCCAGGCACACCATCCCTTATTAGGTTCCATCGGCCCACT
>JAQULY010000548.1 GCA_028718445.1 Kiritimatiellia bacterium | reverse complement strand
CGAGTGACGGCCCCGTAGGATGCCGACCGCCGGTGGCCGGCAGCCTGTGTGTCGATTCTGCGGTAGGCGGGCGCGAAATGGGAAAACACACGCGGCATCGCTATTGAAGTACGTGAAGATGCTCTCACGGCAAATCATGCGGCCTGGCCTTCCGATCAACCTACACTGGTGCAGAGTGTGCCTGAATCGTACTCGTCCGCGATACTCTCGTCAAGAGCGTCAAGAGCGGCGACAAGGCGGAGACAGTGGACAACAACTCCACACTATCGCTCGCTCGCACTTCCTCTGGCGCGGCGGCTGCGATTCATTGGTCTTTCCGAAGTGTGAGGCGGCGCTTGGGCATTTCCTTTGTCGCCTACGGGGCATGCACCGGCTGGGAGTGGTTGGGACAGAGAGACTGTGGTGGTAACGCACGTAGACTTGGAACCGTTCCGGCAAACGGCAGGGACCACCGTCTCCAGCGGCATCCCTGGAGCCGGCCGTCTCGGCCGGTCCGGACTTGTCTGGGGAACGAAAGACCGTCATGGAGCGGCCGGTCCGGCGACGTGCCCGCCACATGGTTGTAAACGTGGCACCAGGCGCCCAGACATTACAGTTCCTCTTCGACGGTTACGCATGCATAACCATCGCTCTGGCCCGCCGCGTCTTGATTTCCAAACAGGGCGACACGGCCGAAACGCTTTTCTGTCTCTCCCGCGCTGACGCATATTTCGAGATAGAACCGTCGTGGCGCGGAAGATCGCTTCAGCCACCAGGCCAGCGGAATCAGCGCCGCCGAGACATACCCGCCGGTCTTTGCCCAGGTCGCATAGCGCGGTTCCGGAGCGGGAACGATCCTCATCTTCGAGTGATGCTCCGCGCGGATGAGCCGGTAGGCTTTGGCGGAGGCGTCCGGCGTCGCCGGAACGAAGAAGAGCTGGTTGATCGGATCGCCGGGCTCGTCGACGCCGAAAACCTCAATGCAGGAACCGTCCCAGATTCCCGGAGTCTGCCGCACGATCAGGTCATCCATGCGCCCGGCGATCGCCAGATGGTCCGCCGTGACGGCCAGTTTCAAACTGCCCCGTCCATATCCCCCCTCTGTGACCAGTAGCCGCTCGGGGACGTCCTTCAGCAGGGACGCCAGTTCATCGAGCGCCGGCAGCGTGGAGAAAGAGGGGAGAACCAGCCGTTCGCGGCTGGGCAGCCGATAGCTCAACCGACGGGCGTCGCCAGCGCGAGTCACGACAATGCTGGCCTGGGTTGTGGCCGACGCCGAAGCGTCAAGCGTGAAGGAGATGTCGGATACGGCGGCCGCTTCCGGATCGAGGTCATACGCCACCCTTCCGTCGCCCTCCAGTGTGGCATAGCCTGACGGCTCAACCGACAATGAGACGGTACCGCGAATCTGTTCCCGCCAGGGGTTCTTGAGGGTCAGTCTCAGCCGGCCGGCGGCTTTCGATCTGTCGCCGGCGACGGGCACCTCCCAGAAGCCAATCGAGGGCCGGACGACTCTCGGCGGGTCACGATCCGGCTTACCGAGCGTGGCCGCGACGGCTGCACCAACTTGCTTCAAGACGGAGAAGGCTTCGGGAATAATCAAACCCCTGTTGGTGAGCGGCACATCCCAGGTGACCGCACCGCCGCAGTCGGTCACGGCCAGCGTATGCGCGGCTGCCTCCGCTCCGGAAAAGCGGATCGGCGGCACACCCCAGGTCTTGCCCAGGTAGGAGAGAATATGGAACTGGGCGTGCTTGTCCCAGCGTCCGGGAGCGTCCACTTCCCGCGGTTCGTTGACCTCGCCGCCCGTATAGTCCTCCTCTTCGTCAACGGTGTAGGGCGGATACTTGACGCCGGGGTTCCAGGCAATCAGGCTGTCGGGATTGCCAGCGCGGGTGGCGTCGGCGAAACTCTTGAAGTTGGGCGTCTCCTCAAGCTGATACATGACATCGTTGTAGTAGCAGCCGTCGAACCACCAGCCGCTGACTTTGCGCCCCCAGCGCAACGACCATTCCCTGATCACCGCCTCCCACTTGCGCTGAAATCCCGCGTTCCGTTCGCCCTTGACCCAGCCCAACTTCGCAACCGCCACCGGGTCGTATTCAGGCGCCGCCGCGGACATATAGACCATCAGGCGTATGCCATGTGGCGCCAGGGCTTCATACAGATCCGAGACCAGATCGCGCCGCGAGCACTTGCTTGGCACGATCCCCGTGATTTGGTCGTAAGCTTCGTTGGGCGCGCAGTAATGACCCGAACTCTGCCCCATGGTCAGCACGAAGTATCCCGCCTTGATCTCCCGCAGTTGTTCGGCCGCGCCGGCGACGTCAAAACCGTCAACGCGCCTGTTCCAGGCTTCGGCGTCAATCTCCGCTCCCCCGCTGCTGCCCGCCGGCGCCGCCAGGAAATGCATGAACGCTCCCCACTTCGCCTCATGGAGCCAGTCCGCACGACTACGTCGATCTTTCATTTTAATAATGTAATCCAGTCTGACGGCTTCATCGGCCGGCCTTTTCCACGATGAAATCGACTATCGGCATCGGATCGGGAAGTCCGTGCGGATGGTGTCCCACGCCGGGTTTGGGAATGAGGGTTATATGGCCGCCTAGTTTGACGTACCGTTCCTTGACGATCAGCGTGTTCTCTTGCCACGGGACCACTTCGTCGGCATCGCCGTAGACATGGATAATGGGAATGCCCGCGGCAGCCAGGGGAGCGAGATTGTCGATGGGGTTGCTCTTGTAGTCCAGGGACTCTTGTTCCGACGCGAAGCGATAATACTTAAGGAGGGCTTCCCAATCGCTCGTGCTGCCCAGGCCTTTTCCCTTGCCGCCGGGCCAGCTTTTGATGTCGCAGACCGGCGCGTCGCCGTAAAGGCAGCCCACCTTGTCGGGGTTTCCGGCCGCCCAGTTATAGATATAAAGACCGCCCCGACTCAGGCCTTCGAGCGCCGGTTTTTTGGATAACCGGTATTTTTGCGTCATCTCTCTATAGAAAACATCCCAATGCGCCAGGGCATCGGGGCTGCCGTAGGTATTGCCGACCGATATGAAGCCGAGATGGAATCCTTTCTCGAGCAAGGCCAGATCGACTCCCGGAAAGGAATAGAAAAATTCCGCCCGCCAGATCCACGGACGCCCGGGCAGCTCCTTTTTGGGAACAACCACGATCGCCTTGCGGCCCTCGACGGTGAAGTCGTGCCTGTCAAATCCGTGGTAGTCGGTTTTCGGACCGGGGAACCGGATTCGATCCCCGGCGCCTTCTTCCGCCGCCAGCATCTTTGTTCCCCAGGCATCATGCGCCGTCTCGATCTGTAGCGCATTCAACCCGAATGCTTTCAAAACACCTTTGGCCATCATAACATTGCCGGATGGATTCATGTGAACGCCATCGACGGTCAGGATCGGGCCGGCCTTGAGCGGGCGGGTGGCTTTGACGATGGCTTGCATGTCGGCATTCAGGTCGGCCAACAGGCAGCCTTTGTCCTTGGCCAGTTGGCGGAGAAAGTCATTGTAGCCGGCGAGCTTCTTATTGGACTCGTTTTCACGATCTTCAAAGATCATGGTAGCGGTCATAATCATGACCCTGATGCCGGCCTTTTGCGTCCGGTCCTCAATCTGGGTGACGTTTTCCCGGTACTTGTCCAGGGGAATCCCGGCGGCGCCATGAGCGACATCGTTGACCCCGCAGCTTAGCGCCATCCAGGCCGGTTGTTTGCCGATAACATCTTTCTCCAGGC
>JAQULY010000547.1 GCA_028718445.1 Kiritimatiellia bacterium | reverse complement strand
GAGAATTCCGTAGTCGCGATGCGTACCTCTGGCCAGGCGCCGGTAGAAGTCCACGATGTAGGGCGCCTGGTCATGAGGGCGTCCCAGCGCACCGTCCAGACCGTGACGCGGATTGAAGCAGGCCCGCATGCCGACCGGCCCGCAGCTATCCAGATAGATCGCATCCAGCTTATACTCCCGGTTCCAGCGCACGCTCCAGTCGTAGCTGAAGTCCATCCACGATTTGGCCGCCGCGCACATCCACCACGTGCCATCGAGCTGGTTGTTGTAGGGCGCGCTGACCGTGGCGTAGCCGCCTTCCGGGCCGATCTGCGTGGAATCGGTCCAGCCGCCGGCAAAGGGATTCTCGTCTGGCAACTGCGTGCCGGGCGGGATCTTCTGGGCATAGCGCAGCATGCGGACGAACTGCCCCATCACCGCGTCGCTCTTCGGGAAGTTCCTGTAGAACCCGACCCGCCCACCCAGCGCATGCACCTCCTTCATGACCTTCTGGAACTTCTTGAACGAGCCGCAGTAGGGGTTGGGAAAGGGAAAGTTGGCGGAATCCATGAGCCGGCCGCCGCCCTCGCACACGTCGTCGCCGGTGAGGGCCTGCCATTTCTGGACGTAGGCCATGCCGTAGGGCTTGCCGAGGCGGATGATGGCCGGGAACTCTTCCCACACGTAGTTAGCGCCGCCACCCCCGCCGGCCACCAGCCAGCCGCTGGACTCGTGCAACCACTCCGGAGTCTGGCGCACCTTGACCGCCGAGTAGAACCATTCGCGGTACCGGTCCGCCGACCAGTACCAACCCTCCGGGCCGTGCAGTCCCACCGAACACTCCGCCGGCGTGAACTTCTCACCCGGGTACGTGATCGTCATTCTACGGATGGATAGCTCGATCTCCTTGTTCTCGGCATCGCTGGCCGATTCCGGACAGGTCGCGATCACCGGCTTGATGTCGTGACTCGCCAGGTAGATGCCCGCTTTCGGCCCGGAGAGATCCTCCCAGGTCATCGAGGCCCAGCCCGGCGCGTAGCGTCCGGCTTTGTATTCGGCCCCCTCTTTCGCCGGCTCGACCGCCAGATGGTAGGCCGGCATTTGGGCCAGGTTCGCCACCGGGTCCGGTACCAGCATCCCGCAGATCTGCGGAATCGCCAGCTTCATCGCCGCCGGGTCAGCGTCCGTCCGCAGCCCGATGATGCGCGGGAAAAGCGTCCGATACACGATCATCGCCCGGCTGGGGTGCCAGGTGGGCTTGTTGTCCAGCTCGATCCGCCAGCGGCTCACGGATCCCTGCTCCGGCAACTCCACCATGACCGTCGCCTCCAGCCCGCAGGGGAACACGTGTTTCTGCGTCAGCCTGCGCACCTCCACGCGGCACGCGCGCAGCGTGGTTGCATCGGGCGTCAGCGTCTGGATCCGTTCCGTCGGAAAAAGCACCGAGTTCTCGCGGAAGGCGACCGTCTCCAGCGCGAAGACTGCCGCCGGCGACTTGCGCGGCCGCATCTCCACCCCCGAAGCCTTGTGCACCAGCGAAATCAGGTCGCCGGAATCGGCGGCGAACTCCAGCCGCATCGCCTCGTTTTCCAATACCGCGTTCCCGCCCGTCGCTTGCGCCGGCAGCGCCGCCACCTCGTATTGCCGTGACGGCGAAATGTAGGGCCACTCGTCGCCCGCCGCGACCGCGATCGCCACCGCCAGCTTACCGCCGGCGCTGACCGCGTTCGATGCGCTGACCGCCAGCAGCGGCAGCGCGCCTGCGCCCCGGACTTCACCCTGGTACTGAATGGTCGCGACGCTCTGCGCCGAACTCAACGTGGCGACCATCCCGACCTTCGCTGCCTCGGCGCCGGGATTGCGAAAATCTCCTGAAACGCTCACCCCCATGTCCGCGACGCGGCGGACCGCCAGCCCGCTCAGCCCATAGGCCTTACGGCCCAACACCAACCGGCCCCAACCCTCCGGCGCATGATAGGTCCCGCACCAGGCCAGCGCCTCGCCGCCACTCGAACGGTCGTTGCGGATGAGGTTGAAACCCAGCACGGCTCCAGGCGCGGACTTTACCCCGAGCGTCTCGAACGGAATGGCCAGTTCCAGCCGCCAGCTTCCACCCGCGGTCGTGACCGCGGTCTCCCACGCGCCATTCCAGTTGCGGTCGGCGCCCCGAGCGTCGAACCGCGTGCCCAGCGCGTTGACCACCAACTGACAGTACTCGCGCTTCGCCGGGTCCGACTGCAGGTACAGCTCGATCGAATCGTCGCCATACACCGCCCCGTCGCGCGTCTTCACCACGGCCGTCGGTTTGGTCGTGCGGCTCGGGCACTCGACCGCCAGATAGATCTTCTCCGCCGAATAGCCGACACGAAAGGCAACGCCGTTCGCGCCGGGCAGCCCCGTGCTCAGGCTGGGGGTATCCCGAACTTCCACGCAGCCAGCCCAGGCCGCCTCATCCAACCGCCCGTCCACCACTACCGGCCCGGTCAACGGGCTGGCGCGGAGTGTCGGCGGCTGGTTCGGGAAGGCCATGTCCGGCTCTCCGCCGGCAGCCAGCGCGGTTCCGCACGCCCACGCCGCCACGACTACCATTTCACACAGTCTCTTGCTCATCATGTTGCTCCAATGCCTGCTATGGGATGGCGGTGTCTCTCGTTCGCACTCTTTCGCGTCTTTCGTGGGCAATTTGTCTGGCTCGACACTCGACCCTCGACATGCGAATTACGGCGCTTGCGGCTTCGGCGGCGGACCGCCCGCCACACCGCGGAAGCCCGTGCACATCGCATGCCGGCTAAAGTACATCCAGCCGCGGCTGGTGGTGCGACTGTCCCACTCGGTCATCTCGTAACCGCCGCCCCGGATGGAGCGCCGCACCTTGTTCCAATGCGCGGCGAAATCATCTGGTGCAAGGTTGATGGGGTTCCTGATTGGGGACCGTTTGTAGAAATCCACCTCGAACTTGTCGGCACAGTGCTCCCGCACGTTGCCCGCCAGGTCGAGAATGCCGAAGGGACTGACATCGCCGGGGAAGCTACCCACGGGGGACGGCCGACAGGTGGCGACGTTGGCCCGCTTGGGATCCCATGCGTTTCCCCAGGGGTATCTGCGGCCATCGTGGCCGCGCGCCGCCCACTCCCACTGCGCTTCGGTTGGCAGGTTCTTGCCCATGAAATTACAGTACATCTTGGCGGCGATCCACGGCGCCAGCACCGGCCAGGCTTCTCGCCCCGGAAGCGCTCGCATCAATCCCGTTTTCGAGTCCTGGACAATGCCGGATTCGGCGCACTCCATGAAGGGACGTTCTTCGTTGTCCCAGTTCTCGAACTTGTACAACCTCTCCAACGGGGTATTGGTCTTGTAGCGCTCGTTGAAATAGGCCACGTACATGGCGTTATTGACTTCGTGCTTGTCCATCCAGAAGCCGTCCACCGCGACGCGATGCGGCGGGGTCTCTTCGATCCTTTCGGGGCTCTCGGGATCGTTCACCCCCATGATGAACTCGCCGGCCGGTACCCACACCTGCACGCTGCCGTCCTTCTCGAACAGGCGTTCGTTCGGCCCCAGCTTCGGCGGCTTCGCCGAAGCGAACACTGCGGTCAGCAGCAACGCCACGAACAGCATCGCGTTTTGGAGCCATGCTTGCGGCGCGGTGCGCAAGAGGGCGCGGTTATCCTCCTGGGTGGTCATACTTGCGATTTCCGCCCCGGCGTCTCAGCGAACCAGCAGCGCCGTGCCTTTTGGCG
>JAQULY010000546.1 GCA_028718445.1 Kiritimatiellia bacterium | reverse complement strand
CCCCGATGACGGCGAGATTCGTCACGCTCAACTCGCGGCGGAACGAGTAACCGCTCAACCACGCCGGGCTTCCCCAGCCGTCGGCCGCCATCAGCACGTTCAGCGCCGGCAGCATCACGCCGGCCATCAACCTCGTATTACGCCTCATGACGTCACCTCCATCCTCCGTTGTCCGCCATCGCAACCCTGCCACAACCAGTCACCACGAATCCCAAATCGTCACTAGTGTACTCCCAACAGACCCGGGGACAAATGGACGAATGTGCCAATAACTTGTGTCCGTGTGCCATGCGTCGGACGCGGTGGACACGGAAATACAGGGGGCGGCCCTCCACGGCTGCGTCAGGCATGGGCATCGGTCGGAGACGGGCTGGACGCATTTGCGCGAACCGAGTACGCTTGCCACTGTTCGTTCTGGACCGCGAGGAGGCCCATGCGCCCGCATTCGCTGCAGCCCAAACACGTCGGACATGTGTGGGCGGCGCGCAGGACTATCCGTCCCTGCCTGCTGTCCGCCATGTCCAGCACTTGCCATGTGGGGTACAGTCACTGCTTCACGACCACGGCTTGGTTGCTGGACTACAGCCTCACGCCATTCGGACGTTACAAGGTGAGTTCCACCAAGTCGGCTTGGAGGGAACGTCCCGCGTTCGAAGCCCATCTCTACCCGCCACGCACGATCTTCTGGGAAGACACGAGCACCGCTGGGGGAGCTGAGACCCGCGGCATCTTCGTGTGCTTCACCGGCGGTGAACACGCCCTGTCGCCTTCCCTGACGCGGAATCGCTGTGTTTGCGTCCTCGACCCGGACCAACGGCTCGGAGCGTTGCTAGAGCGGATAATGCAGTGCGCGATCGAAATGGGGGAAGCCGGCTTCGAGAGCGGCCAAGGCGCTTTGTGGGACATCATGGCCCTGCTGAACGTCAGTGCCGCACGCGGTCGCGCCACCCGTCTCATCGCACCTTCGAATACGGCGCCGCCGGTTTCGGAGTTCCGACGGGCGATACGAGACTATTTTCAGAAGCATCTTGCGGAGAGTATTTCTCGCGAGGACATGGCTCGTCATCTCGGCTTCAGCGTTTCCGCGTTCGCGCACCGTTACCAGAGGGAGATCGGTGAGGCGCCCATGAAGACTCTGCTCCGAATGCGCCTGCAAGTAGTCAAGAGCCTTCTCTTGAAGGGATGCCCCTTGAAGGTCATCGCGCCACAGACGGGCTTCTGCGACGAATATCACTTATCGCGCACCTTCGCCAGGCAGGAAGGCATCACCGCCCGCGAATTCCGCCGGCGACAGCAACAAGAGGCGGGTGGAGGAAGCCAGTGATGGTCGTGCCGACGGGTTCTGGGCAGCACGGTGCATTGCGCCGGTAACGAGTGTAGATAGTGGAACCGTTCCGGCGAACGGCGGGGATCGCCGTCGCCAGCGGTGCCCCCTGGAGCCGGCCGTCCCGGCCGGTCCTGACTCGATAGGCCACGATCCGCTCAGTGTATGGGGCAATCGTCTCTCCTACCTGCACAAGTAACCAAGCAACAGAATTTCCGCCCCTCGGCCAGATAATCTTGTATTATTCCTCTCCCTAGACTACGCACAGTTTCGCAATGGTGCTGTTCTGGATCATCTTTCTGCTCTTCGGTTGCTTCGGGGTCGTTGCCGGCATCTCGCACACCGTTCGAGGAGTCGCGAGCCGAAGCTGGCCAAAGACTCGCGGCAGAATTGTGTCGAGCGAGATCGAGAGCTACTACAGCGAGAAGCGTTCATCAACGATCTACTCGCCGCGTGTACCCTATGTCTACATGGTTGAAGCGACGGAACACCGGGGTGGACGGGTCTCCGCGGAGGACTGCGGCAGCGGTGACATCATGTCGGCCAGAAAGCTTGTTGCCAAGTATCGCCCCGGCAGCGATGTCGAGGTCTACCATGACCCACATGATCCTGACCGCGCGCTTCTGGAGCCAGGCTTCAAGTTTGCCTCAGTTCTTATGGCGATAGTGGGAATGGTATTCCTCCTGGCCGCAATACTTGGGCTGTTGGGGATTATTGGATAGGAATTTGCCGAAGTTGGCTAGCCCGGCTTTACGGCTTGACGTTCATGCCCGCCTCGATCAAGTCGAGCAACCGCAGGAATTCGTCTTCGGACATTTCGCCACGGAACACGGAAAGCCGCAGGGCGCTATCAGCCCCTAGACTGTGAGCGATGTGCGCGTATGCCGCGAACCACACATTCATCCGGCTATTGCGGTTCGGTCACCCGGCAACGTCCGAGGTTGGCGGCGTCACGGACGAAATCTCGGTCGAAAGTCGCGAACGTCTCGGTCTCCTGAGACCCGGCCAGGTGCAGGGCATCGGCGAAGTCCAGACCGGCGCCATGCCATTCGATGGCGAGGAGCAGCCGGCTGGGAGTCTCGACATTTACGTTCGGAAGGCCAAGAAGGTCACGGAATGCGTTTGTCACCGCGTCCCTGTCGAAGCCATAGGCATAACGCAGTACCCACTCGGCTTCGAGCCAGACTGTGTCGGGTATATATCTGTTCGCTTTCGAGAAGCGCGACAGCTCTGTTGAACTGCGCCTCGTCATCACGAGTCAGAAACCGAACGAGAATGTTGGTGTCCAGAGCCGTCATGACCGATGTTCCTGGACACCCTTCTTGATTGCCTGCTCCATGTCGGCGAGCGACTTGGGGGCCCCTCGGTATGCGAGACAGCCGGCAACGTCCTCGATCCGCGTGCGGCGCAACGCGGGACGTGGCACGTCGAGAAATGTGATGATGACCCGGACGTTGGCCGGCATGTGCAGCGGTTCGAGCGGTTTGATCAGCTTGCCGTCGTAAATCCCTCCTACAGTTTTCATGCAAGCCTCATACTGCAAACGAAGCATACACTTTGGGCCGGTGAAGCACAAGTGGCTCAACTACACCGCCCAGGGCAAACGCATCTTAAATGAATTCTGTATCGGGACTTCTCAGGACAGAATGTTGTGCGACAAAGCGTGCGACGAGGCGTAGACGACGAAGTGTGCGATGAAGTGTGGGTCGAAGTGTGGGAATCTGGTAGATCTTTACACTCTCATGGCCAAAGCGCTCTGCCACACCCGCGGCTCCTATTCAGCCCAGGCCACACTTCGTCGCTTTCTTCGTCCCACGCTTTCTCGTCTACGCTTCGTCGCAAGTCTTCTTCGAGACTACTCTCGGCCAGCCATATCTCGATACAAGAAAATGAGGAACTCAGGAACTCAGGATTTCCTAAGTGTTTCATGCTTTCCTGGTTTCCATATTTGAAACATGCGCGATTTCAGTGACGAATTAGATGCGTTTGCCCTGCTACACCGCCATCGTCACCAGCGCGGCGGCGGTGCCGGAAGGATCGCTGGTGAGTACCAGCGCCGGCATGCCACCGGCGGCGCCTTCGAAGATCGCGCCGGCCGTCTGGAGCGCGCCGCCGGCGCCTTCAACGTTGCCATACCAGTCGGATGGCGTCATCACCCGGCAATCGGCGCCGCAGCAGGATTCGACCGCCCGGCGCTCAGGATCGTCCGCCGACTCCGCGCCGGCAGACACAACGGCGCAACGAATTTCCGAGGCCGCGAGACCGGCGTCGTTCAGCGCCAGCCGGATGGCCTGTTCGCAGGCGGAGTAACGGGAGCCCGCTTCGCCGCCGCTCAGTGCGCCGCCGGCCAGAAGCGCCAGCGGCAGCACACCACGCTCGCGCGCGCTCCCGGCGCTTTCCA
>JAQULY010000545.1 GCA_028718445.1 Kiritimatiellia bacterium | reverse complement strand
ATTTTCTGCGTGCCGTCAAGTCCCTGGGACTGGATGTCAAGCTCGACACCAACGGCTCCCGCCCGGAAGTGTTGAGTCGCCTGCTCGACGAGCGGCTGGTAGACGCATTTGCCATGGACATCAAGGCGCCCTGGGAGCGATACGACGCGTTGACGGGAGTGACCTGCGACGTGCTGGCGCTGCGGCGGAGTCTGAAACTGATCGCCGACAGCGGCTTGCCGCATACTTTCAGGTCCACGCGTGTAGCGCCGCTGCTTTCGGAGGACGATTGCCATGCGATTGAGCGGCAGGTTCCCCACGGCAGCAGCCACCGCTGGCAGTCTTTCAGGCCCGAGCACAGCCTCGATCCGCGCCTGCGTACGGCAGCGGACCAGCAACTTGCACGTGGCGGGAAAGCGGTCCAGAGGGTTCGGTTATAGCACGCTCAATAGATCGCTCCGGCTCACGCCCCACTCGCGCCCCCAGATCAGCGGCCCATTGTGTGTGTTCTCGTGCGCGTTGACAGGACGCCCGGGCCTTTGACAGACTGTCGGCCACATGAGCGCGCACACCAAGACCATCCTGTTTCTGGGCGACGGCATGGCCGATGAGCCGGTGGCTGAATTGCATGGACGCACCCCATTGCAGTCCGCCGCGACGCCCGCCATGGACCGCATCGCCCGCGAGGGGCGCAGCGGCACGCTGCTGACCCTGCCGGACGGTTTCCCGACTTCAAGCGATGTCGCCAACATGTCGGTGCTGGGTTGCGACCTCAAGACGGAACTCTGCGGTCGCGGCCCACTGGAGGCCGCCAGTCAGAACATCCCTCTGGGGCCGCGGGACATCTGTTTCCGCGTCAACCTGGTCAGCGTGGACGCCCAGGGCGTGCTGCGCGATTTCTCGGGAGGACACATCGCGCAGGCCGAGGCGGCGGATGCGATCGCGCTCTTGAATCGCGAGCTGGCCTCCGCCGAGGTCCGCTTCCACTGTGGCGTGAGCTATCGCAATCTGCTGGTGCTCTCGGGGCCGCGCTTCAACGCCAGGGTCGTCTGCGACAAGCCCGACGACAACCATGGCAATGCGGTGTCGGCACATCTGCCGCGCGCGCTGGATACCGCCGGCGAAGCCACCGCGAAGGTGTTGCGCGAACTGATGGCGCGCGCCGCCGAGGTGTTGCGCGGCCGCGCGGCCAATGCCATCTGGCCATGGAGCGGCGGGCAGGCCGGCGCCATACGCAAGCTGCGCGACCGCTACGGCATACGCGCCGCCGTGATTTCAGCGGTGGATGTTATTAACGGACTGGGCCGTTGCCTTGGCATGGACGTCATACGCGTACCCGGCGCCACCGGTTATATCGACACGAACTACGAAGGCAAAGCCGATGCCGCTATTGCCGCCATTCGCGATTACGACTTCGTATACGTACACGTGGAGGCCATGGATGAGGTCTCGCACGCCCAGGACTTGCGCCTGAAGCTGAGGGCCATTGAGGACTTCGACACTCGCCTGGTGGGCCGCGTGATGGCCGCCGTGGCGCCCGAGACGACGCTGGTGGTGCTGCCTGACCACCCCGTGCCATTGCGCACCGGCAAACACACCCGCACGCCCGTGCCGGTCGCCGTGCGTCGTCCCGCCTGGCCGCCGGATGGCGTGCAGACATACGACGAGATCGCCTGCCGGCAGGGTGCGCTTGGTGAACTCAAGGGGTCGGACCTGATGGACCTGCTGTTTGCCACCCCAAGTCATCACCGCGACAGTCGTTTGCGCTCTTCAAGAAAGGCGCGCACGAAGGTGTCCACGGGCATCTTGGGCGAAGCCATGCGGTAGTCAATGCGCATCTCGGCGCAGGCTTTGCGGTAACCCTCCAGGAATTCGCCGAAGACTTCACGGTAGGCGTCGGCTACGGCGCGCGGGTCCACCGCCAAACGCTCGCCGGTCTCGAGGTCTTCGAACTCCGCGCCCCGCCTCATGCTCAAGTCGACTTCCACGGGATCGAGCACCTGGAAGACGATCACGTCGTGGCGCAGCTTGCGGAAATGGGCGAACGCCTTGACGATCTCTTCGCGATCGTCCAGCAGGTCGGACAGCACCACCACCATGGCGCGGCGGTGAACGCCATCGGCGATCTGGTGCAGCGCCGCGGCGGTGCCCGTCGTGCCGGCTGGAGCCAGGTGCTGCAGGGTTTTCAGGCAGTTGTTGAGGTGCAACATCGAATTACGGGCGGGCACGGATACGTCCATCTTCGTCGAGTAGACATGCAGACCGACCGAGTCGCGACTGCGCAGCACCACGTAACCCAGCGCGGCCGCGAGTTGGCAGGCGTAATGGTACTTGGTCGTGCCGGTGGTGCCGAAGTTCATCGAGGCGCTGCGATCCACCACCAGGTAGACGCGCAGATTGGTTTCGTCCTGGTAGCGGCGGATGTAGTAGCGCTCGGTGCGTCCGAGCACTTTCCAGTCCAGGCGCTTGAGGTCGTCGCCCGGCATGTACTGGCGGTGGTCCGCGAATTCCGTGCTGGCGCCGCGCGCGGGGCTGCGATGACGTCCCGCCAGCGTGCCCTCGACCACGTCGCGCGATTGCAGCGTCAGACGCGCCAGTCGCTGCATTTGCAGAGGCGTCAGATAATGTCGCAGCCCCGTGCTCAAGGGCGTCCTCGCTTCGAGGCGGCTTCGGACAGCAACAGCAACAGCCAGTTGTCGCCGTCGCTGCAGAGGGCGTAGCGCTCGTTGAAGGCCGCCAGGCGGATGCCTTCCACGCTGCTGCCAAGCGTTAGCGTGCCGCGGCGCGGCTTGTCGTCAGGCGGGGTGACTTCGATCTCGATGGCGGGCGGCTGCTGGGTGACTACACGCCACAAACGCACCGGCGTGTTGGTGCTTTCCACGGTGCGGAGCACCGTCGCCAGACTGGAGGATCTGTCCAGCGTTCTGCTTTCAAGCCGGTAGCGCTGCGCCTTCAGGGCCGGCAGCGTGCGGAAACTGGTCAACTCGTAATCCCACGGCTGGCCCCAGCGATCCTTCATGGGGAGCGCGGCCGCGTTGGTCATGGTCTGCAGGACGTCCAGTGAAGGCGGGTAGGCGACGTTGACGGCGTACCAGCGGCGCAAGGCCGCGACGACCATTTCACGGTCCAGACGCGTCAGCCAGCGCCGAGCCTGGGTATCGGCGGCGCGCGAAACCGGATCGGTTTCGGCGGACAACGCAGCCGCGTAGGCGGCGGCCGCCTCGGTGTGCCGGCCGTCGCGCAGCAGATGGCGCCCCAGCAACGTGCGCGCCACCGGCGCGTAACCGCCCAGGGCACCGGAGTCTATCGCCGCCTGGCACAACGCAATCGCGTCCCGCGCCTGCCCCTGGCCTTGGCGCGTCCAGAGAGACAGCAGGGCGTCTTCGCGCGGGCCGGCGCACACGCGGAACAAGGCGGCCGCCCACAGCGTCAGTGCGATAGTGACGTAAGGCCGCCTCATTGAGTGACCGCGTACATCAGCAGGTTCTCGCCCATCTGCAGAGCGGCGGAGTCCTGGTAACCAAGCGCATAGGGGCTCTGCGACAGTTCCCAACCGCCGGCCATGCCGTAGGGACTGTAAAGGACGGAGATGTGCCCTTCGCGCTCGGTCGCCAGCAGTAACGGGGCAATGGCGTTCTGACCGTTCGACTGACGCGCCAGCGCGGGCGTGACGGGCAGTTGCGCGATGCGGTTGGGATGGTTGAAGACCGGGTGACCAGCGGGCAATTGCCGGAGCGTCCCGCCAGGCGACA
>JAQULY010000544.1 GCA_028718445.1 Kiritimatiellia bacterium | reverse complement strand
GGCGTGATCAAGGCCTACACGACACGCGTGGGCGGCGGCCCCTTCCCGACGGAGCTGACCGGCGCCGAGGGCGAGGAGCTGCGCCGGCGCGGCGGGGAGTTCGGCGCCACCACCGGTCGTCCGCGCCGCTGCGGCTGGTTCGACGCGGTAGTCGGCCGCTACGCCGCGGCCGTGAATGGCGTGGACTACTGGGCCATGACCAAGCTCGACGTGCTCGATCATCTGCCCGTGCTGCGCATCTGCACCGCCTACGAGTGCGATGGCAAGCGGTACGAGACGTTGCCGTCCGACCCGCACCTGCTGGCCCGTTGCCGGCCGGTCTACGAGGAACATCCCGGCTGGATGCGTGAGACCAGCCAGGTCACGCGCTACGAGGATCTGCCCGCGGCTGCCCGCGCCTACGTCGAAAGGCTGGTCGCCCTGCTGGGCGGCAAGCTCGGCCTGCTGTCGGTCGGTCCGGGCCGCGAAACCACCTTGCGCCTGGCGCTCTAGCCGGCGACACGAAACGGCGTCCATGTCCGCACCCGGCAAGCAGGTTCCGAAACACGTTGCCATCATCATGGATGGCAATGGCCGCTGGGCCAAGCAGCGCGGCTGGCCGCGGCTCAAGGGGCACGAAGCCGGCGCCGAGAGCGTGCGTTGCGTGGTGCGGCTATGCCGTGATCTGGGCATCAGGTATCTCACGCTGTACGCTTTCAGCAAGGAGAACTGGGTGCGGCCGGAGGCGGAAGTCAGCGGGCTGATGCGGCTGTTGCGCTGGTATCTGGGCGACCAGGAACACGAGTTCCACAAGCACAAGTTGCGGCTGCGCACGATCGGCTGCCGCGAAGACCTGCCCGCGCCGGTGCGGCGCGAGATCGAACGCATCGAACAAGCCACGGCGGACTATGACGCCGGCCAGCTCATTCTGGCGCTGAGCTATGGCGCGCGCACGGAACTGGCCGCTGCCGCGCGCGCCATCGCCGCGCGCGCGGCCCGCGGCGAACTCGATCCCGAGAGCGTCACAGAAGCGACCGTCGCGGCGCACCTCTACGCGCCGGATGTGCCCGATCCCGACCTGATCATCCGCACCAGCGGCGAGATGCGTCTCAGCAATTTTCTGCTGTGGCAGGCGGCCTACAGCGAGTTGTACGTTACGCCGGTGCTCTGGCCCGATTTTCGCGAGCCCGATTTCATGGCGGCGTTGACGGCCTTCGGCGCGCGCTCGCGGCGCTATGGCGGCCTGGGAGGAGACGACAAGGACGCAACATGCTGAAACACCGGCTAATATACGGACTGCTCATCGGCATAGGTTTTGCGGCCAGCATGGCCTTCCTGCCCGGACCGCTCCTATTCCTGCTGCTGACTAGTTTCGCGCTGGCCTGTCAGGTCGAGTTCTACCGTCTGGCCGCGCACGGCAATTACCGCGTCTACAACCGCCTGGGGCTAACGCTGGGCTGCCTGTGGATGGCGGTGGTCTACCTGCTGGCGGCGCCGCCCGGCAAGCCTCACCCCAATGTGCCCGGCTGGGAGGGCGCCCTGCTGATCGCGATTTGCTTCGTGGTGCTGCTGCGGGCGCTGTGGGATCCGCGCGCCGTGCACGCCTTTGAGACCGCGGCCATCACCTTCCTCGGCATCTTCTACGGGCCGGTCATGCTGAGTTACTTTCTGCGGCTGGCGCAATGGGAGGCCACCAGCCTCTTCGCGACCACGCGGGGCGGCGTCTTCCTGACCTTCTTCCTGGCCTTTGTGATTAAGATGAGCGACACCGGCGCCTATGGTGTCGGCATGCGCCTGGGACGGCACAAGCTCTTTCCGCGCATATCGCCGGCCAAGTCATGGGAGGGGCTCGCCGGCGGGCTGCTGGTAGGCGTGGCCTGCGGCGTGGGCGTGGCATTGGCCGCCGGACGGTGGCATTGGGGGCCGGAGGGCATCTTCTGGGCGGCCACGGGTAGTGTGCCGGCCGTGTCACCTCCGCTTGCGGCGCTGCTGGCGGTGCTGCTGGTGACGGTCGGCGTGCTCGGCGTCCTGATCGAGTCGATGTTCAAGCGCACGGTGCACGTCAAGGACTCAAGCGGCATCATCCCCGGCATGGGAGGCATGCTGGACGTAGTGGACAGTCTGATCTTTGCGCCGGCTTGCGTCTATTTCTTCCTGGTCTGGATGACAAAATGAAGTCGCTGGCGATACTGGGGAGCAGCGGATCCATCGGCGAAAGCACCCTGCAGGTGGTGGCGGAGAGTCCCGAGCGACTGCGGGTCACAGGCCTGGCGGTGCACCACTCCATCGGCAAGCTGCTGGAGCAGGCACGGCGCTTCGACGTGCGCCTCCTGGCGGTGGCGGACGTCGCGGCGGCGCGCGAGGCGCGGCGGCAGTTGCCCGCCGGCACGCAGTTGCTGGAAGGCGAAGCGGGTGTGGCCGAACTGGCCGCCACGGCTGATGCGGATGTGGTGGTCGGCGCGATGGTCGGGATGGCCGGGTTGAAGCCCGTGCTGGCGGCGCTCCGCGCCGGGCGTCATGTGGCGCTGGCCACCAAGGAGGCGCTGGTGGCCGCGGGCGAGATCGTCATGCGCGAACGGGCGCAGCGCGGGGTCCGCCTGTTGCCCGTGGACAGCGAGCACAGCGCCATCTTCCAGTGCCTGCAATCGCCCGCCTTCGCGCCGGCCTGCGTGCGCGACCGGGAGGCGCCGCCCGGCCAATATGCCGAAACACGCGTTCGCCGCCTGCTGCTGACCGCCTCCGGTGGCCCCTTTGCCGCGCGGCCCGAGATTGACCTGAAGCGCGTCACCGTGGCCGAGGCGTTGCGGCATCCGCGCTGGTCCATGGGACGCAAGATCAGCGTGGATTCGGCGACCATGATGAACAAGGGTCTCGAGATCATGGAGGCGCACTGGCTGTTCAACCTTCCGCTGACGGCGATCGGCGTGATCGTCCACCCGGAAAGCATCGTGCATTCGCTCGTAGAGTTCAACGACCGCGCGATGCTGGCGCAACTCTCGCTGCCCGACATGCGGCATGCCATCCACTACGCGCTGAGCTGGCCGGACCGCGAGCCCGTCGCGCTGCCCGCGCTCGATCTGGCGCGCTTGGCGCGCCTGCACTTCGCCGAACCCGACGAAGGCCGCTTCCCCTGCCTACGGCTGGCGCGCGCCGCGGCCGCCGCCGGCGGCACCGCCCCCGCCGCGCTCAATGCCGCCAACGAAGTCGCGGTCGCGGCCTTCCTGGCCGGCCGCCTGACATTTGCCGGCATCTGGGAGACGGTCGAGAAGGTTCTTGACGCGCATCAACCCGTCGCCAAGCCGTCGCTGGAGGAGATTTTTGAGGCCGACGCGTGGGCGCGCCGACAGGCGGATATCATGACTGTTGAGTGATGCCCGCGTATCTGAGAGCGGAATCCTCAGGGCAAACACATCTCAATTAGCGGTTGGCAATGATGTGAATCGGGACACGATAGCGGGCAACGAGAACGGTTAACGGTTGAGTTTCTCGGGACAGAATGCCACGCGACAACGCCGAGCGACGATGAGTAACCGACAAAGCGTGCGACGAAGTGTTGCGGACAGTCCTTTCGCGTTCGAGCAGAGACATGACCATCCAAGACGAATCGCGGCCATGCTCAGAGCACCCTCAAAGACGGTCGGCAGTGACTTAGAGCTTATCCGTAAATAACGTATTGTCATTCAGCGCGCCATGTGCGACACTCTGGAGGCATGAACGCGATACGATCTTGGACGATTTCCGATGAGTTGTGGTCAAAGGTTGAGCCAATCCTGCCGA
>JAQULY010000543.1 GCA_028718445.1 Kiritimatiellia bacterium | reverse complement strand
CGCCCACGCATGCCGATCCAGCACTGCCGCGCAGCGTACCAAAAGGCGAAGAAAAGTACAATGACCTCAAAAGTGATCACTCCCGGATTCCTGAAGGAATCTGGCGATCTGACAAAGTCGTACTAGTTCGACTTTGTCAGATCCGCAGCTGAAGGAAGCGCTGTTCGGCGTGCTTCATCCACTGCATGTATCGAGGCCGACTGATAAACAGGAGCCCCGTGAAGATCTCCTGGACGAACGCACGGGCCTGCGGGAACGTGAGCCGTGGCCCCTCGCGTGGGCGCGTTCGTTCGCATTGGACGAAGGCGTACGCGACCGCGCTGATCACCATGTGGTGCTGCCAGCCCGGATACGTGCGGCCTTCGAAGTGGTCGAGCCCGAGCTCGGTTTTGAGGTCCTGGTAATGCTGTTCGATCGCCCAGCGGTGATGCGCCAACCGGACGAGTTGCCGGAGCGAGGCCGACGACGGCAGCGAGACCAGGTAGTGTTTGCGGCGTCCGGTGGGCCCAAGGCCGCGCTCGCAGAGCAGCCAGATCTCGGGCGCCAGACGCCGATGTCGCCAGTCGGTGGCCGGGGTGACGCGCAACGCCGCGAAGTTCGCTTCCCACGGCGGATTGGTCCCGTTGCGCCATGCGACACGCCGCCAGGCGCGTGCCGGCAGCGCGTCGCTGAGGGTGCGCACGCTGACGGGGTCCTGGTCGGGCCAGCCGTCGCGCCGGTTGCGCGGCGGTGGCTGCTGGCGATCGAGGCGCAAGGCGGGAGTACCGCGGAACATGGTCAGCGTCGGCGAGATGCCCAGGGCATACGGCAGACGCAGGCGATGCAGGGTCTGGCGGACGGTGCTGTTGTCCCCGTATTCGGCATCGGCCACGACAGCCGTCATCGTCACGGCGGCCGCCCGCGTGCGGCGCACCAGCGTCAGCGCGAGGCGCCATTTTTCCTGAAACCGGACGGTGGGAGGGATCCGCGCTGCCGCGCACCGCGCCGGATTGGTGATCCACGCGTCGGGCAGATACAGCAAGGCGCCCATGGGCCACGCGCGCTGTCCCGTCCAGAGCGCGGCGGTCACGGCCACCTGGCAATTCGCGACCTTGCCCAAGGCCCCGCAATACTGACGCGCGGTGCCGACCGAATGCGGTCCCGATTTCGGGAAGCTCGTTTCGTCGAGGATGAGAATCCCGGTGCGTTCGGGAACCACCACCCGCAGTCGTCGCCAGACGACCTCCGCATCCCACGGGGCATGCGTGACGAAGTGCTGGAACGCTTGGTACGACGTGGGCTCGGTGACCCGCTCGAGCATCGCCGACATCGACTTGCGCGCGCTGTCGCCCAGCAGGCCGTCGACATACTGACGCAACGACACGTGCTGAGCCCGATGGCCGAAGCAGTCTTTGAACTGATCCAGCCATCGCGTCAGTCGCCGCAGCAGCGCCCACGCATGCCGATCCAGCACTGCCGCGCAGCGTACCAAAAGGCGAAGAAAAGTACAATGACCTCAAAAGTGATCACTCCCGGATTCCTGAAGGAATCTGGCGATCTGACAAAGTCGTACTAGTGGACTGTATCAGCTGAATGAGTAGTGATGCGATGCGCTGGGTTGTTGTAGGTCCAGCGGATCGGTTTTGGGTCTTCGTTGTACCGCGTGATGTAGCGCCGGATCTTCCGCGCGAGGTCTGGGAGTGACGTGAAGATGCCGCGAGCCAGCAGGTCGCGTTCGATCTTCCCAAACCACAGTTCCACCTGGTTCAACCAGGAGGCGTAGGTGGGCGTGAAGTGCAGATGCACCCGCGGGTGATCCTCCAGAAACGCCGTGACGCCCTTGGTTTTGTGCGCGGAGAGGTTGTCGACAATAACGTGGATCTCGCGTCGGCGGGGTTGGGTCGCCTCGATCTCGCTGAGGAACCCCACGAACGCTTGGCTGGTATGCCGGGGAACCGTCTGGCCGAGGATCTCGCCTGTGCGGGTGTTCAGCGCCGCGTACAGGGAAAGCGTGCCGTGTCGGTAGTACTCAAAACCGTGGCGTTCGGCGCGACCCGGCGAAAGCGGCAGGACCGGGTCCAGCCGGTCCAACGCTTGAATCGCCGTCTTCTCGTCGGCCGCAAACACGGCCGCATGCTGCGGCGGATTGAGATACAGCCCGATCACGTCGGCGGCCTTTTCCTCGAAGTTGGGATCGTCCGAGAGCATATAGTGCCCAAGCCGATGCGGCTGCAGCCCGGCGCGCCGCCATACCCGAGCGACCAGCACATGACTAACCCCCAGGACCGTCGCCAGCTTGCGGGTGCTCCAGTGCGTGCTGCCATCTGGCGGGCGCTGTCGCGTCTTGGCCAGGATCCGCGCTTCCATCGCGGGCGTCCGCACGGTCGCCGGCTGGCCGCGGTACTTCGCGTGCAGCCCGGCCAGACGCTCCGTCTCGAACCGTTGGCGCCACCGGTTGATGTAACCCGGGTAGCAGCCCAGCACGGTGGCAATCGCGGTGAACGATTCTCCGTGGGCGAGCATCAGAATCACCTGGGCACGCCGGGCGTCTTCCGCCCGAATCTTGCGGCTGCGCGCGCGGCGTTCCAGTTCGGTGCGTTCGTCGGCCGTCAACCTCAGCGCCATATGGCGCTGGAGTATAGCACTATCGATTCAGTGGATACAGTCCACTAGGCCTCGAATAGCCTTCTGCCTCGTCCTGCGGTGAATGGTCGTGAGCCGACGAACGCTTGACCGTGAGAACGTTCGCTCATCATCCGCCTGGCGGATTGTGATCTGCTGGGGACCGACCTTCACAAGATGTCCCCTTGCCAACGTACCATCTAGGAGATCGACCCGCACCAGAATGCCCTCCGGAAGCTCGTTCACGACGATCCAATCCGACGGCGGGGTGGAATTCGACGAGAGCGAGGTGGCCGGTGGCCGATGAGCGGCGCAACCCGAACTCGGGACGAGGCAGCCCAGCAGAAGCACCAACCCCGCAACCAAACCCCCTGGCCCGGTCAGCGGACCGAGATTGATGACCTGCCTATGCTTCATGAGTCTGGATCTGGCTAGACAGTATGACTTCCGCTGAGCGTGAACACCGAGGCTGACCCCCGTTGGGTTCGCGGGTTAGCCTTCAGCGGGCCAGAGCCGCCCGTTGAGTTCAGGTTCAACGCACGTTCACGGAGGTCAGCCATGGCAGAGCCTACCACCCTTTTCGTCGGGCTAGACGTCTACAAAGACCAGATCACTGTTGCCTACGCCGTGGGCGGCGGAGACGCACCACCCCGGTTCCTGGGACCGATCGGCACCCGGCAGCGCGACATCGACAAGCTGGTGCGGCAGCTCCAGAGCCGGTCGTCGCGGTTGGTGTTTGCCTACGAGGCCGGCCCCTGCGGGTACGTTCTTCATCGCTACCTGACCGGGAACGGGCTCGACTGCCGGGTCGTCGCCCCCTCGCTGATCCCGAAACGCCCTGGTGACCGCGTGAAGACCGACCGCCGGGATGCTGTGGAGATCGCCCGGTTGCTCCGAACCGGCGACCTGCCGCCCATCCACGTCCCGAGCGTCCACGACAAAGCGATCCGCGATGTCGCCCGCGCCCGGGAAGACACCCTCCGGTCCCTGAAGGCTGCGAAGCTGCGACGGAAGGCCTTCCTGCTGCGGCTCGGTCTCCACTACGTCGGCCGCGCCGACTGGAACACCGCCCATCGACGCTACCTCGCCAAAGTGGTCTGCCCCACGCCCGCCCAACAGATCGTGTTCCAGGAGTCCGTTCGGACCGTCGATGAGCA
>JAQULY010000542.1 GCA_028718445.1 Kiritimatiellia bacterium | reverse complement strand
CACCGTGAGCACGGCGGGTCCAACGCCGGGAAAAGCGCCAAAGGCCGCGCGCGAGAGCGCGGCGCCGTCAGCGGCCTGGCTCCACAGTCCGGAGTTCACCAGCGCCAAACCTGTCATCAGACAAACAACCACAGTGTCCCAGAAAGTGCCGGTGGAGGAGACCAGCGCCTGGCGAATCGGGTCGCGACTGCGCGCCGCGGCGGCCACGATCGGCGCGCTGCCAAGTCCGGATTCATTGGAGAACAGCCCGCGCGCAATGCCGTAGCGTACCACCTCGCGGACGCCCGCGCCTGCGAAACCGCCCAGCGCGGCGTGGCCGCTGAAGGCGGAGGAGAGAATCAGACTGAAGGTGCCCGGCAGCGTGCGCCATCCTAGAATCAGCAGTACCAGGCAGCCGATGATGTAGAAGACGGCCATGAAGGGTACCAGGAACTCGCACACCCTGGCGATGGAACGAATGCCGCCAAGAATCACGAGGGCCGTGACGGCGGCCATGACGCCACCGGAGACCCACGCGGGCACGTGGCAGGTGGATGCGAGCATATCGGCAATCGAGTTGGCCTGCACCATGTTGCCGATGCCGAAGGCGGCCACCGCCGTGAAGAGCGCGAACAGCAGTCCGAGCCAGCGTGCCTTGAGACCATGCTCCAAGGCATACATGGGACCGCCGGCGACGGTCCCGTCAGGCCGCGTGACGCGGTACTTGACCGCCAGTACGGCCTCGCCGTACTTGGTGGCGATGCCGAACACGCCGGTCAGCCACATCCAGAGCACGGCGCCAGGTCCGCCCAGGCAGATGGCGGTGGCCACGCCGACGATATTGCCCGTGCCGATCGTGGCGGCCAGGGCGGTGGTGAGCGCGCCAAAGTGACTGATTTCACCGGCGCCCGCGTCAGGGCGCGAGCGCGCGAACGAAATGCGGATGGCCTTGAAGACATGGCGCTGGATGAAACCCAGGCGGCATGTCAGATACAGATGCGTGCCGGTCAGCAGAATGATCAGCGGCCAGCCCCAGACGAACGCGGCGACGGAATCGAGCCAGGCAGTCATATCGAACCTCTCGCAGTTAATGGGTCACAGGCCAAAGCAATGCTTCCGGTCCGGGTTGCTGCCGGCGAAGATCCGCCATTTCGATGAGCTTATGGTGCATCATGGCCAGTTCCGCACCAATGCACACGGCCACGGCTTCCGCGCTTTCATGGACCGTGGCGCTGCTCGTCTGGCCGCCGGAAACCACCGCCTCGATCCAGTCCCGGATCAAGGCGTAATCACCCCCGCCATGGGTTCCCGGTTGGACGGGCAGTCGGTCGGAACCGAATTTTTCAACACGGGCGGGATGGTACGACACCAGTTCGACATCGGTCGGAGTGGCGTAGACGGTGCCGTGACTGCCGGTAATCTGAAGGGAGCGCCGGTTATCGCCAAAGCATTTCAGCGTGAAATCCGCCGTGGTTCCGTCTTCATACTGGATGATAAGGGTTTGATGATCCACCTGCTCGGCCCCGGAATTCCAGGCGCACAGATCGCCGCGGCCCACGGCCAGGGTGTCCTTGTCTACCACATAGGGCTTGGCCGCGTAATGCACCCCGAAGAAAGGACAACCCGTCGCCAGCGGACACCGATCCGAACATAGTTCCGGCAGCTCAGCCCTGGGTTTAAAGTAGTCCGCCCCGCCAAAAGAGGCCACTGACTTTGCGCGAACGCCTCCCATCATCCAGTAGATGATGTCGATATCGTGACTGCACTTGGCCAGCAGGAACGTCGTGTTGGACCGGTACATTCCCGGACCTCGTCGGTAGTACCCCACCGTGTGCTGATGGTCGATCTGTTCGACGGCGTGAATATGCAAAATACGGCCAAGCACTCCCGAGGCAACGATTTCTCTGACCTTCCGATATGAAGCCAGATATCGCAGTGAATGGGGGACGGTCAGGGGGACCGGATGGCGGTCAAATGCTTCACAGATTCGGTAGGCATCACGAATACTCGTGGCAAGGGGTTTTTCCACGATCAAGGGCAGGCCGCGTTCCAGGGCTGGAACCGCGAGTTCGGCATGGGTCCGTTCCTGGCTGATCACCCAGATTCCGTCCACTCCGATGCCCTGGCTCTGGTTGCTGTGGTAAAACTCTTCTCCCGTCTCATACGTCCGGCATTGGCGACCAAACAGCGCGGTGGCCCTCTGTCGTCGTTGAGGTTGCGGATCCGCCACGGCCACCACCTGAAGCTGGTCGGGATGTTCCACCGCATACTTCGCCATCCCCTCGGCCCGCCCGCCGAATCCAAGAATCGCGATGTGGATAGGAAGGTTCTTTCCCATGTGTGCAAAAAATACTAGTTGGCAAAATCGCCTGCAAGGAAATGTTTGAGGCTGCCATCCGCCCCTCAGCGCGCCACGCGCGCCGTGCGCGCAAACCGGCCGGCGGTCTGGCCAACGGTCTTGCGAAAGACGCGCATGAAGTGGAAGACATCCGCATAGCCGGTCAGCGCCGCCGTGGCCTTGATGGACTCGCCCTGCGACAGCAGGGCCTGGGCGCGCGCCATGCGCTGCGCCGTGACAAACGCCAGCGGGCTGCGACCGGTGTGGCGCAGGAACTGACGCCTGAGTTGCGATTGACTGATGTGGGCGGATGCGGCCATTTCGCGGACTGTCACGACGCGATTCTCTCCCGCGGCGATCAGGCGCAACGCCTCCGTCAGTACGCCAGGGAGCGCGCTACCCGGCTGAACGCTTCGCAGCCGCAGCAGTTCGGCCACCAGACCCAGGAGTATCCGCTTGCGTTCCAGTACGGCGGCGAAATCCTCACCTGAGATCAGTTCCACAAGCGTCGAGCAGGCCCTGCTGACCGCCGTGGCGCCTTGTTTGAGAACCGGGTTGGCGGGAGTGAAGCCGGCCTCGCGCGCCAGGCACTCGGCCTCGGGACCGTTCCACACGATCCAGCAGGTTGACCAACAAGGGTCGGCGCCGTATCGCGCCGCCGTTTCCGGAAACAGCAGCATGACTTCACCGGAAACCACACGCCGCAATCCGCAGGCGTGCGACTGGAACTGGCCTTTGCCGGCGAGCACCCCCACCGCCGCGAACTGGCCAAGCAGGCGCAGCGGTGCGGCGCGCACGGGCCCGCGCGATTCTCCCGCCCCGATCCGGTCAACCCAGAGCCCCATGGCGCGCTCCCGCGTGCTGGGCAGGCGGAACCGGGTTTCACGGCATGTCTGCGGTTCAGGCGTGCGCGTTGTGTCCATAAAATAGCTCGTATCATCCATTTTAGTGGACACAAGCATCCTATAACATATGCCCGTTATCTGCATAGCACAGAAAGGCATGTCATGACGGGTCGCGATCTATGGCTGGGGGTGTTGCGGTTTGAGAAGCTCGGGCTCGTGCCATTGACTCCGGGCGGCGGGCGCGAATCCACGCTGGCGGCCTGGCACAGCCAGGGACTGCCGCGCGATGTCGCCAACTACAACGAATATGCCTACCGCCTGGCAGGCGGCACGCGGCCGTGGCCGGCGTCACAGCCGGGGTTCCCGGTTAACGAACGCATGTTGCCGCCGTTCGAGGAGTGCGTGATCGAGGAGCGCGAGAACTCGCGCGTGGTGCAGGACTGGAAGGGCAATGTCTGCGAGATCGGCAAGGAATACTCGCCCGAGTACCTCCGCAATGCGATTGATTTCGTGACGCGGCGATGGATCAAGTGTCCCGTCGAGACGCGCGCCGACTGGGAGGCGATGAAGCGGCGCTACGATGCAAACGAGCCTTCG
>JAQULY010000541.1 GCA_028718445.1 Kiritimatiellia bacterium | reverse complement strand
CCGGTACACAACCTCACCCGCCGCGTCGTGAAGGCTCACGTCGATCAGCAGTTCATTGACAGGCGCCTCCGACAGCGCCCCCAGGTCCAGTTCGAGCCGGAACTTCTCGTAATTGGGGAACTGGACAACGCGCACGCCGAATTTCTGCTCGATGGCAAACTGCACCTCGGTCCGATGGATCACCGCCCCATTGGTATCGCTCGCTTCGAAGGTCAACCGCGACGCGGCAAAGTCGGTAAGCTGACCCTGCCGGGCAAAACGCATTTCCTGGCCCGCGGGCAGGGCAAGCCGTTCCGCGTAGGCGCAGCTCGCCGTGTCGGTGAAGAGCTTGACGTCAACCGCTTGAGCCTCCGCGGCCGGGTTGAGCAGCGTTGCCTGGAAATCCAGCATGCGGTCGCTGAGCCGGCCGAGGTTGTCCACGCGCACCAGCGGTTCGCGGGTGTCGGCGAACCGTAGTGTGCCCATGCTGGAGAGCGGTTCGCCGGTGGCCTGCTGCGCGTGTGTGCGCCGCACGGTATCGTCCGACAGGCGACGCCCCCACGCCCAGACATCATGCGCGTCCTTGAGCTGCTTCCAGATTCGCCCGAGTTGCAGGCCCCATTGATCGCCCGGCGCCGGCATTGCCGACCCGAACGCGGCCCACGGAATACGCGCTTCGAACTGCCAGCCTTTGGCGCTCACCGAACTGGCCGACTGCCATTCTGGCGACCAAGACGCATCCGCTCCACCCGCGGCGTAAGCGGCGGGGCTGACCGCGCCCGCGGCGTTAGCCAGCAGCCGGTATTCCTTCCACGGGCCCGGCGCGCGATGATCGCCGCTTTTCCAGTAGTCCGGCGACAGGATCAGTTCCACCGCATCGTCCTGCGCCACCTTGGCATCCCGGCCGGCGCCCTCCGACTTCAGAAACTTCTCGTAGACCAGCGCGGGGTTATCGCGCGCCAGCGCCGTCATCTCGCCCTTCATGGCGACATACAAATGCGTGGCGTCGTATCCCAGATAGAAGACGCTCGGATCCGGTGCCAGATCGCCGTTTCGCGCGTCGAGCAAGCCGGCGATGACGGCAGCGCTGGACCACTCTTCCGGCAGAATCTTGCCGTCCACGGACGGAGGCTTCACGAGCTTGTGAACGGACACGATGGGTTGATTGAGACACCGGCTGTCTTGCCGGTACACGCGCTTGATCTCGGCATCGGTCAGCACGCGATCCCACAGGCAGATGTCGTCGTAGAGCACGCTCTTCCCCTCAGCAAGAGTGTTGATGCCGATCAGGATGCTCTCGGACGAGTACAATCCGGGCGTGTCGGTCACGCGCTTGCCGTTCGTATAGAAACAGATTCGACCGGGGCCTTCGTTCTGCCAGGAAATCCCGTACTGCGTCCAAGTCGCGTTCGTGTCCGCCGGGGTGGAACTGTCCACACCACCAAGGAGCACATCTGTTTGCAGCCGGCCGCGATGCCAGCCCGACCATCCCGGCCCCCAACTGTTGACCATGCCGCCGGCGCCGATGCCTTGTGGCTCCTTGCGCCACAGCAGCAGCGTGCCACGTTTGCGCTCCTGCTGCGGCAGCCTGACGCCAAAGCAATACTTGTTGGTGGTGATCCGCAACGCCCGCCCGGTCAAGCCATCCTCGTCATACTGAGGCGGCGGCAACGGCGCCTCCTGCGCCGTCCATGCCAGTTCGTTGGTTGGGCCAATGTCGGGCATCAGCCCGTTCTCAAAGGAGAGATGCAGCGCCGGCGTGGGCATGTTGGTCGCGGCTGGCGCCGGCCAGCCAATGCCGCAGCCAGCACACAGGGCCAGCACGCCAGCGCCCGATCGCAAACTACGTCCGATGATTTTTTCAGTCCGAGTTGGCATGCCTCTCTCCCTTGCTGCGGCGGCGATGGTCTCTACCGTACCACAACCCCCGTGCCGCGCGCGGTTTCGACCTCGTAGGCGCCCATGTCCACACGGGATCTCACGACGCGAGGCCTGCCATCGAGATCCAGTGCGGTGGCCATCCAGGTTTCGTTATACCCGGCATCCACACATGGGGAACTCCCCTTCAGGCGGTAGTCCTGTGCCGCCGTATGCTTGAATTCCGGGTTGGCGGAGACGTTTCCGGCGCCCGGCACCGCTGGGGTCGAGCATGAGTATGTGCAGTTGGCCAGATCGCCCCCTGCCGGCGCCCAGGTATACCAGTTGTCTCCCACCCCCGCATCGGAGTGGTTGTCGTAGATGATCGTGTTCACCACCCGGGCGGCATTGTTCAGGTCGCCGAACCCGCCGTTTGTACCGGTGCAGGAATTGCCGGCGATGGTGCAGCTCTTGATGTCAATGTTGGCGCTCCCGCTGACGTAAACGCCGCCGATGGCGGAGTCCGGGTTCTCAACAACCCACTTGTAGCCCTCGTTCCCGCTGACCAGGCAGTTCTGCAGCAGGGTGTTGTCGCCCATTTTGACGCCGCCCGCGCCGCGTCCATCATTGGCCCAGTATCCGTTGTTGCCGCTGATGACGCAGTTGTAAGCACGGGCCGGAGCCGCTCCGCCATTGAGCCGGATGCCGCCGGCACCGCCATAGTTGCCGCGTATCACGCAATTGCTCGCCACCGCCCCCGAGCCCAGATCGATGCCACCCCCAGAGCCGGTCCACCCGGCGCACCAGTTGTTGACGATCTCGCAGTTGATGGCCATCCCGCCGGTCAAACCCACGCCGCCAATATAGCCGTTAACCGCGTTGTTGCTTACCAGGCAATCGGCCAGAAGACTGCCCGTCCCCATCGCGACACCCCCATGGTAACCGCAAAAGGATGTCACCTGGTTGTGGACAATCGTGCAGTTGCTGACCGTGCCATTGCCGGAAACGTAGACAGCCCCAGCGCCGTTGCATCCGATATTCCCGTTGTGCGAGATGACACAATCACGAACCAGGCCGGCCGTCATGCCGATGCCCGCGCCGGACGCGTTGGGGATATTGTTTCGCGTGACCGTGCAGTTCCGTAGCGTCCCGTTGCTGATCATCACGCCGCCGCCAACTGTCGGCCACGCATCGGCGTTAAACCCGTTGGTGATCGTGAAGCCGTCCACCACTGCTTCCGCGTGGTTTAACAGCAGACATCGGTTCGTGCAGGCCGGGTACCCACCCACGAGAAAGGTTGCGTCGCGGCCGTCCACCGCCTCCACCAGCACCCTCTTGCCGATCACAATCTGGTTGGTCAGATCGTAGGCGCCGGCTGCCACCTTGATCCGGTCGCCGTGATTCGCCCGGTCGACCGCCGCCTGAATGTTCGTCGCCGCCGTCGCCCAGTCAAGGAACGTCGTGTGGTCTCCGCTCAAGGCCACATGCCAGGTTTCGTTGACGGTAACGCAGTTCAGGTTGGTGCAGCAGGCTGTCTCCCCAGCGCTGTTGCTGACCGACACCGATGCCGCATAGACGCCGCATGTCGTATAGGTATGGGTCGTCATGCCCTTATCCGTTCCTTCGGTGTCTATGGTGCCGTCGTTGTCGAAGTCCCAGCGGTAGTACAGACCCGTCGTATTGGTGCCGTGAACGATCGCCGCGAACATGGGGGTAAAGGGACGATACCCGGCGGACGGACTGACGGTGAAATCGCACGACAGGTCCGCCATGGAAAAGAAGCTAACGAACAGGTCGTTAGACGCCTGATTCATCCAATTGGCCCAGACCCAGTCGGCGGAACGGGCCACCGTGGAGACCGTCACCTCATCCATCGCACCCACAAACCTGTAGCCTCCACCGCCATATTGTCCAATACTGCATATCCCCGGCGTGCCGGGT
>JAQULY010000540.1 GCA_028718445.1 Kiritimatiellia bacterium | reverse complement strand
CGAGGGCGTGCTGGACGCCGGCGGCGTGCGCTTCGCGGCGCACGGCCACGCCGACACCCGGGACGCGCAGGGCGTCGGCTACGTCCGCCCGCACGACCTGGAGATCGACCGCGAGGCGCCCGGCGAGCAGGGCAGCGCGGTGCAACTGCGGCGCGCCCACGCGATCGGCCCGCTGGCCCAGCTCGAGCTGGCGCGCTTCGACAACGGCCAACTGATCGAGGCGGTCATCGCCAACGAGCGCTACCAGCAGTTGCAGCTGAAGGAAGGCGAAACCCTGACGGTGCGGCCGAAACGCCTGCACGTCTTCATCGACGAGCCGGTCTAAGGGCCGGCGGCAAAGGATAAACAGCCATGAATTTTCAGCAATTACGTTCGATCCGGGAAGCCACCCGGCGCGGCTACAACCTGACCGAGGTGGCCAACGTGCTGTTCACCTCGCAACCAGGGGTGAGCCGCCAGATCCGCGAGCTGGAGGAGGAGCTTGGCGTCGACATCTTCGAACGCTGCGGCAAGCGCCTGACCGGCCTGACCGATCCCGGCAAGACCATCCTGCCGATCATCGAGCGCCTGCTGCTCGAGGCGGAGAACCTGCAACAGGCCGGCCACGACTATTCGGGCCAGACCAGCGGCACGCTGTCGGTGGCTGCCACCCACACCCAGGCCCGCTACGCGCTGCCGCAGGCGGTGCAGTCGTTCCGCGCCCAGTTCCCGGACGTGCGCATCGCCCTGCAACAAAGCTCGCCCGAGCACATCGCCGAATGGGTGCTGTCGGGCAAGGCCGACATCGGCATCGCCACCGAGGGCCTGACCCAGTTCCCGGACCTGGTGTCGTTCCCCTGCTACCAGTGGAACCACCTGATCGTGGTACCGGAGGGCCATGCGCTGCTGCAAAAGACGCCGGTCAAGCTGGCCGACCTGGCGGCCTTCCCCCTGATCACCTACGACGTCGGCTTCACCGGCCGCGGCCACATCGACGACGCCTTCGCCAAGGCCGGCGTGGCGCCCGACATCGTCCTCACCGCGATGGACTCGGACGTCATCAAGCAATACGTCTCGCTCGGGCTGGGGGTCGGCATCGTCGCCTCGATGGCCTTCAACCACGGCCGCGACCAGGGCCTGCGCGCGATCGAGGCGAGCCACCTGTTCGCGCCCAACGTGACGCGGCTGGCGGTGCGCCGCGGCGCCTATCTGCGCTCGTATGCCTACGACTTCATCATGGGCTTCGCGCCGACCCTGTCGCGCGCCCAGATCGAGGACCTGCTGCGCGAGGGCGGCAATGCGGCGATGGCGGCCGCCGCCTGACGGCCGCGACGGCGCCGGAGTTGCGCAAATAAATCCAATAAAATCAATATGTTACGAAAAACACCCGTAACTTCTCAATAACCCGGGGCGACGATTTTCACGTTGGCTTCGTAGGGTGGGCACCGCTCTTGTGCCCACGCGGAATCCGCGCCAGATGCGAACCGCCGCAGCGCTTGGGAATGTGAAATAATATCAATATAATCAATGACTTGTAAAATCCCCCTTCGTAGAGTCGGATAAATTTTTGTGCCAACGCCGTGCGTAGTCCGCGTGGGCACAAAAACGGTGTCCGAGTAGACGAGGACGTTACCGCCCTCATCCCTCACAGACCCGAGCGAGCGCAATTAACGCACTCGGTTCTTCATCGCACAGATTCGCTCACCTGTTGGCATGTCAATGTGCCGTTCGCGGCTTCGGCAAGGGAAATCGCTTCAATATCCCTTTGAACGCAGCCCATGGAATGAGGCTCTTGGTCGACCTGCGCGAGAGCCATTTGCGCCAGCACTGCTCCACCCCGTATTTCAGGCTCGCCAGTCGCTTACGGTTGCCGGTGATGCCGAAGTAGGCGAAATGCCCCCTCAACATCCGGCATAGCCGCTGGTGCTGCTCCCTGACCGGCCAGTGCCGCATTTTCCGGCATTGCTGATTGATCGCCTTCCTCGCACGGGCAAAGCGGTCCTTCGCCGTCACCTGCCGCACCACGACCCGCCCCTGCCTCGATCTGACCCATACATGCGTGAAACCGAGGAAGTTGAAGCTCGTCGCCAGCGACCCGTCGGCCTCCTCCTTGGCCGGCTTCGGCCGGTGGCGGAAATCGACCATGCTGGTCTTGTCCGGGTGCAGTTCCAACCCGTACCGGCCCAGCCGCCGCCCCAGCACCGCCAGCACCCGCTCGGCGTCGTCCTTGTATGCGAACAGCATCACAAAGTCGTCCGCATAGCGGACCAGCGTGCTCGGCCCCCGCAGCCGGGGCTGCACCTCGCCGCCGAACCATTCGTCGAGCACGTAGTGCAGGAAGATATTGCCCAGCAACGGGGAGATCACCCCGCCTTGCGGCGTTCCCACCTCCGGGAAGCTCAAGCGCCCCTCTTCCAACACGCCCGCCTTCAGCCACTTGTCGATCAGCCTTCTCACCACGCCGTCGGTGACCCTTCTGGCTAGGAACTCCCTCAGCCTGGCATGGTCGATGCTGTCGAAATACTTGCGTATGTCCACATCGAGCACCCATCGCCCACCATCCTTGGTGACCCCGCCCCAGACCGCCCGCAGCGCCTCGTGCGCGCTGTGTCCCCGTCGAAATCCATAGGAGCACGCGCTGAAATCGACCTCGTAGATCGGTTCCAGCAACAACGCGATGGCCCGTTGCGCCACCTTGTCCTCGAAGGACGGGATGCCAAGACCGCGCTGACCGCCGTCCGCCTTCTCGATGTAATGCCGGCGAACCGGCGGCGCCCGGTAGCTGCCCGACTTGAGCCGGTCTATCAGGCCGCTCAGATTCCGCTCCAGATTGACTGCGTACTCGTCGCCGCTCTGACCATCGACTCCCACCGCGCCATCCTTGCGCGTGCAGTCGTACGCGTATTTCACCCACTCGTAGTCGATGTGGTGGCCTATGGTGGCCAATGCCATCGCCGGATTGCTCCGCGCCAGCGTAGCTATCCGATCTTGTTTCGTTGACACGCTTTCAGGCTTCAAGGCTCCTCCGTGTTTCACACTATCGGTTCTGTACAACGACGCCCCCCTTTCCTCGACCGGGTCCGCCTCGGCGGCGTTCCCCGGCGTCTGCGGTACTACGAGGGCGCTAAGACTTCCTGCGCCGAATACGGTGTCGCTTATGGATTCGCTTCACCGCCCCAATCCGTTTCCTCCCGTTCGCTTTCCCCCGGCCAAGGCCTCCAGGGGAACCCGGCCCCGTTTCTCGGCCCGGCGCCATCAGCCACATCGGTTTGGTCGCACGCAGGACCTCCCAGGTTTCTGGGGAATCCTTCCCGCACCTTTGCCCCGCTCTCCGACCCCGGCCGGTCCGTTTGGCCTGGCATGCGCGGCCATTCGGTGCTGTCCCCATCGGTAGGAAAATGAAGACACCAGCAATTGCGTATTTCGGGGCTCCATCACACGGCTTTGGTGCTCGCTGTCTACGCTTCAAGTGATGTGTTGCCACATCCCATGCAAGACTCGCTTCCGGCCGCTTGCCAAGCTTTACCGGGAGGGCTTCGATCCCTCTGATTTCCTACAAATGGTTTCCGTCCAATACTCCGACTTCCCCCATTTCCAGACTTACCTGGCGCAACCCACCCTACGAAGCCAACGTCGGAATCATCGCCCCAGGTTATTGAGAAGTTACACGTACCAATTTGTAGGGCAGGCAGTTTTTGTGCCAACGTAATGCGTACATCCGCGTGGGCACAAGAGCGGTGCCCACCCTACGAAGCCAACATGGATCATCGCCCCGGGTTATTGCCCGGGTGCTTTGGCGGCCGTCCGGCCCGGGTCCG
>JAQULY010000539.1 GCA_028718445.1 Kiritimatiellia bacterium | reverse complement strand
CGTTCGCCTCTCCCGCCGCCATGGTCAACTGCGCAATCTTGCTGTATGTCGTCAGCGCCGTCCCGTTGTTGCTCATCCGGAAGTAGTAGGCTGTACTGCCCCTGGCTTTGGAGGTTGCCTTGAAGCAATACTCGAAGTTCGAGTATTGATTGGTGGCCAAGGTTACCGCAGTACTACTATTGGCTGGACTCTCCACCATTTTGCCAGCCACAAAAGCGCCTGAACCGGCCAACAACGCCGTGGTTGCCGCGCCATTGGCGTAGTTGGCGGTTGTGGTCATCTCAAAGGCATTTAACCCATCGGAAGCCGTGGAAACAGGCGTCCAAGGCCCGGAAACGCCGGTGGAATATTCCAGTCTCGCTGTCAGAGAGTTTCCGCCGGAGGCGCTATTGTTCCATGCAGTAAACCGCAGACGGATGTTCTGCCCCCGCGTTACACCCGTAATCGCCGTATCAGTCGCCGCCTTCCAACTCGCCGCGCTTTCACTCCCGTCGTCATTGCGCCAGCGGTAATGCTCCTGCACGAACGTGGCCGCGCCTGCAACTTGCGATCCCATTAGAATCAGCATCAATACCAGAATGCGTCTTATGCCTTTCATGCTACTCCTCCTTGTTTTGGGAACAGCACGGGTTCCCATGCCATTAAATCTACTTCCCTCTGACTTTTATCGTGCCGATAATGAATGGCCATCATGGCGCACCCTCCGCCGGCGGATCCCCACCGAACTCCTTCACCGTGATCCGGTCCAGGCATGGCCCCTTCGGCCTCGCCGAAAAGAGCAACCGGGTCGTTAGAGGACAGATCCTGAACGACATGCTGAACCGGCCGTCGAGGAACTCCCGGCCCCGAAAGACCGGCTTACCGGCCTCGTCGCCAAGTTGCTCGAGCTCCCATCGCCAAGAATAGAGCCGACCGTCATTGATGCTGGACTTCAAGTTCTTCGGGACCGCAAGTATCCGGAACGACGCCGCTACATCCGGCCCCTCGATGGGAGGGAACCAATATGAGCCATCCTCCTGAAGGGCCGCGCGCGCCTCAACCACGAAGCGGCGCGCCGCGATCGGCTGTACCGAACGGACGCCCGAAAAAGGCCATCGATGGTTCTGGCCTTCCTGAACCGGGTACGGCACGATCATCAGCGCCACGTCGGACGTCTTCGCTTTCGGGTCGAACGATTTGTCCAACCGCAAGCCGCCATCCCAAAGCTCCTTGCCCTTCCAGAAGAGCTTCTCCGGGCCCGGGGGCATGGGCATCGGACCGTACCCGCTTTCCGGTTTCCCAATCACCAGTTCCCAGTTTCCTGTCGGCCCGTCAAAGTTGTCTTCGAAGATGACCTTGCCGTCGAGGTGCGTTCTTGGAGTGGGATATTGTCCGTCTGCGACTATTGCCGGAGCCTTCTGCACAGGAGGCGTTACCGGCGGTGCAACACCCGTATCCGTCGCGCTGTCCACTCCCTGAATCGCCGTCGCCACCAGCTCCACGCCCTTCGCCGCCACCGCAAAATGCCCTGCCGCCACGTCAATGGCCCGCCCACCGGAGAGCTGGGTGAACCGCACAAGGCCCTCCGACACATCAACCCGCGTCTTCGCCGCGTCTGTCGCCGCCGAAAATCGTGTCCCCTTCACCTCCACGCGTGCCTGCGGCGTCGTCACAATGAACCGACTCCCTGCCGGTTGCCTCGCCACCGTCACCACGAGCCTCCCTTTGTCCAAGAACAAGTTCTTTTCGCCTTTCTTTGACACCTGACACCTGACACCTGACATCGCTCCTATCTCCACCTCCGTCTCGCCCTCGCCGCGGCGTAGCGCTCCGGGCGAAGCCGGGTCTCCCACCCACGCCAACTTCACCTCCCCATTCTTCCCGGTCTCAATCGTATCTCCCACTCTAATCTCATCCCCAACCTTCAATGCCTGACGCCCATTCCCCTGAACCCTGAACCCTGTCTCCTGCCCCCTTCCCGCCACCCTCGCCACCACCTCTCCGCCTTCCGCCTTCATCCTTCCGCCTTCATCCCTTGTCCCCCACCACACTCCAACCGCAACCAGCGCACTTGCCGCAAGCGCGAACCACATCCGCCGAGACCAAACAGATGTAAGGGGTTCAGGGAAGGGCGCCTCGATTGACTCCAATGACGTCCCGGCTGATTCTGTAAGCATATTGCCATTTTCGTCAACTACCTGACTTAGTTCCTCCCTGAGCTGTGACTCCTCGTGAGCAATTTTCACCATGCGCCGCATTGCTTCCGGGCACTCGGCCAGGTAACTTTTTAGTTCCAGTTTTCCTTGATCGTCCAAAATATCGTTCAGATATCCGTGAAAAAGCAGATCACGTTTTTCTGTATTCAAAGTTTTCATGTTATTGGCTCATCTTCCTGGCAATACACGCCGACAAAGCCATCCGACCACGAAACAATATTATTCCTATATTCGAGACGGTTGTCCGCATGTGCTCCGCTATTTCCTTCAGCGGACGATTGCTGACGTAATGAAGCGCCAGCAGACTGCGGGTCTTTTGCGTCAGAATTGCCACACACTCCCGGAGCGCGGCAAGGCGCTTCTCGCGATACTCCGGATCACTGCCGAGCATTTCGAGTTCCGACACAGGTTCGTCCAATCCCTCCACAGCTTCCCAGCTCATCACCAACGACTCCTTTGACGCCTGTTTGAAATGTCCTTTGAGAATATTCCGGGCAATGCCTCTCAACCATGCGCCAAAGGCATAGGACTTGTCGTACTCATCCTTTTTGCGATACGCAATTTCGAATGTCTCCTGAACATAATCTTCGGACTTGGCATAGTCGCCAGTGGCAGACAGAAAATACACAAGAAGCCAGCGACGATTCCGTCCGATCACTCCCTCAACCCACATTGATTCACCAGATACATTCGAAGACATTGTCCTCTACCTCCCGGAATGTTGTCGCTCTACTACTCTTTCGCAATTTGTAGCGTTATTTTACAAAAAAAATCACAATAATTCAAAGTTTACCCAAAACAACCTCAACTGATTGCCCTCCAGTATGTTGCAATCCAAACGCTCTACGAACTGAATGGTGGGAATATGGGGGACTTTAAATGATAAGCGCTATTTAGCTGGTAAAATAGTTTGTTACTCGTGAATGGCAGGTCGACCGTTGAATTTCGGAGCGCTCGCGTCTTGATACAAGAGAGATTCCGAATATACAAACGCGAGAATTCTCTCCCATTCTGACGCTTCCGTCAAAACGCCTTAGTCGCGCATTTCTCGCACGTCATGTGAGAAACGCGGACTAATCTTCAACAGTTTCAGGGACAATTCGCTGAAATCATCCGGACGATCTCAGCGAGTTTGTCCCCGACGTAAATAGAAGCGCTTTGTCGGCTCAATACTTGAGCACAACCTGCATAATATCCTCGCGCCCCTCATCTATCATCTTGTAGGCTTCGGCGGCATCGTCAATGTTAAGCACATGGCTGACGAGCGGATCGAGTTTCATGCCGGACATACTATCAAGGACAACCTCGGTTACTCTGTCTTCTGTCCAGCGGTGCGCCAGCTCGGGACAGATTGCCCCGGTTTGCGAGCAGATCAGCCGAACACGGTTGTGGTGGAATTCCCTTCCAGGGAACACATTGCCAAGCGAACCCGGATACCACGAAAGAACAATGACCTTCCCACTGAAACCAACCGTGCGTATGGCCTCATTCAAGGCGCGGTCCGAGGCGGAAACCTCGATGGCCACATCGGCCCCGCGGTTGCCGGTGAGTTCGCGAATCGCCAACGCGACGTCCCCGGTGGTGGCGGGGTTGAACGTGACGTCCGCTCC
>JAQULY010000538.1 GCA_028718445.1 Kiritimatiellia bacterium | reverse complement strand
GAACGTCAGGCGGTCCCTGATCCAGCAGGACAGGAAGATATCCGGATCGGGAACGGGAATGTCGGGGCTTTCCCAATAGGGGGACTGCACGGTGTTGCCATCCGCGTGGAGCTTGAGACTGCCAAGGGCGGAGTGCCCCGCGTTTTCGTCCAGAAGCGCATCCTTGCCGGAGGGTGTCCAGCCTGAAGGGTCGATTGCGGCTTCCCCCCCAAACCCGGCCTGGTAGATCATCGGCTTCTCCCACAACTCAATATTGTCAATCCATGCCTCGGTACCCTCCGGGCCGCCAATGGTCGCGTAAATGTAGCAGACGGTGGCGCATTCGGTCTTGTTCGTGGACGCCGGTCTGAACTCGTAGGAGTAGTCCTTCCAGTCGCTCGTGCCGCCGATGACTCGCGTCCGGGCGATGGAGGGGTCGGGGTAAGCAACACTGAAGTACTTCATCGCCCCGTCCTTGACGCCTTTCTGATCAATGCCGAAGTGCAGGCTGGCGGACTGCGGAAAATCCGACTTCATGCTGAACTTGAAGACAAAGGTCTTGCCCTCCTCCAGGGGCATGTGAAAGAAACCGAGGAACGACGACAATCTCGCCTGGCTGCCGGCCTGCGGCGAGCCGGCCCCCAGCTTGACGTGCAGCGCCCGGACGCCTTGTGCTCCATCGATGGAGACGATGGTCTTGTCCTTGCCGTTGGCCATGGCGGCGCCAGCATTGTCGCCTTCCTCGAAGTCAATGCGGCGAAGCATGAACGTATTCGTTGCCGCAACGGATGTGGCGGCGGCCAGATTCAGCGCCAACAGGAATGCGGAAATCTTCATTGGGTATTTTTTTGGGTTTGTGGGGAGACTTCTCTCTGTCGCTTTCCCGGCAGCTTTATCGACAAGGATTGCGACAAAGCTTACTGCAAACTCACCTTGTCGTCAGCCTCAGCAATCCCGCAACGAAGTTGTCCGGCAGGGACTCGATCGAGATCTCGTTGCCGATCAGTTTCCAGATAGCCGGCTCCGCCTGCGCGTTCCCAACCTGGAACAACTCAACGTTGCAGACGTCTGCCGTGTCGGCGGTCCTGATCTTGATGCCGGCCTCGATCGCCGCCCCGCAGTAAAGGATCTGATTCCTAACCAGCGGGATCAGCAACGCGCCGTCCGCGGCGCGGTAGATGTCGCCGCGCAGACCTTGCGGCAATGTGAGCGGGTCCGGATCGAACACCCAGCGCCGGTTGTAAAGCATCCGCAACAACGGCACATAGGCGTCGTAGATGTCCCGGTATGACGCCGACCATGCGGCGGCCGTGTACCCGGCCGCATGGACCAACGCACTCTGCAGCATACGTTCCACGGCCGCGCGGCTGTGCTTGTACAGCAGGAAGAACACCGGCTTGCCGAGCGCAAGATATTTCAACTGCCCGCACAGCCAATCCAGACCCTCGGCCATGATGCCGTCGATGTGGCGCATCGCCTCGATCGAGTGCGGTCCGTTGGCCATGATCGCGCCATCAGGATGCAGGCGCGACGCGACGCGCTCCAAGCGGTTCCAGAAGTTGAACCCGGTCATGTAGCACGGCCGGTTGTCGATGGCGGTGATGCCGTCGAAATGCGCCGTGTCCACGAAGTTGTAGCACGCCTGGTCCACAAACACGCCCTTCGCGCCGGTGTACTTGTCAAGCATGCCGTCGATCATGGAGTCGAGGTGCTTGCCGAAGCCCAGGGCGTCGTCCGCGTTCATCTGCACCAGCACGCTGGAGCCGCATTCCCGCCAGAATACCCGGTCCCCGTTGATGTCGCGGATCTCGTCGCTTTTGAAACGCTCCGCCACCGTGGGGTTCGCGTCGCCGCTGACCTGGATGTAGGGCAACGGCGCGACGCCATGCCGGTTGAGCCGCGCGATCGTGCCGCGCATCTTGTCCAGGGACACGATGTCCTTTGCCTCGACCGGGGGTTCCTGCGGGTGGGCGCCCGCGTCGGTGCCATCGGGCGGCGGCGTGCGCCAGGCATGCTGGATGGAAACCCATTCCTCCCGGCCTGCATCGTACTGCCCATAATGGGGGAAATGGCCGTGGATTTCGCACCAGCGTTCGCCGGCGGCGGCGCCGGTGGCGATGTCATCCTCCGACTGTTCATAGCCGGCGCAGTTGTGTCCGCCCCAGAGACTGGGCAACAAGGCGCTGGAAGACTCGAAATACTCGCGGTGCCGGTTGTACACCCACCCCAGCGCCGGACGCCAGCAACCGGGAATCCCGCGGAACAGCAGCGAGGCGACGGCCTCGCGCTCCGGAGACAACGCCAGACGGTTGAAACTGACGCGGAACCGCGGCTCGCGTAGACCGTACCCGAAGCGAAGACATGGTGTTCGCAGTCCGAACGGCTTGCATACCGCAAAGCCCCAGTTCTCCTTCGGCAAGTACCACGCAAAGGCGGGAATCAGCGTTCCGGAGGTGGATTCCGCATATTCGATTTCGTCGCTGGTGGCCCAATACAGCGGCTTGGGCATATCCTGACGCGCACTCCACACCTGCCATGAATAGGGAATGGCCGGCACGGGCACTTCCCAACTGATCGCAACAGACCGGAAATCGCCTTTTGGCAGAACCAGCCGCGCATCCCACCGGACACAGTCAGGTTCCGCGGAGTAGGTTTCCTCCAGGGCCCAAGGCGCACCAACGAATGACTTTGCTATCCGCAAGCGTCCCGCTTCATCCGACACATCCACTCGCTCGATGTCTTCGGTCCGGAACGTCCGGCGGAGGAGGTCGTCACGAATGACGACCTCGCCCGGGCGCTGCATCCATTGCCGTTCCCCGCCCCCCGACACGCTCCCTACAACTCGAGATACCTGGCACGCGATACCCGACACGCTTCCCGTCTTCTCGTCAACGCACAAATCAATGTTGCCGGAACGAATGTGCTTCATGAATCCTCCTCATCTCACTTCAGCGTGATCTCTCCCATCCGCCGCGGGGCGTGGTACCCGCCCAGCGTAGGATTCCAGGCCACGGCATCATTGCATTTCATGGAGCGTATGACGTTCATATAGAACGTGTCCCCGCTTCGAACGCCGCCGGGAATCAGCCGGTCCAACGGGAATGTCAGGTAGAGAACCCAGCGGTCCGGTTGCGCGCGGTCCGAGACGACCCGCACTCCGCCGTCCCATTTCATCATCCCTGGCCACTGATAGGCATCAAACCGGCCGGAGCAGGCCACCCCGATGTGGTTGTATACCGGCCCGCGCTCCTTGCCGAAGAAAAGCTCGTACTCGTCGTCACCCCAGATGCCGCCGCGATCGGCCAGACGTTTGGGATCCATCATGTCCTGAAGCCGGACATAGAGATGGACGCCGTCATGCAGCAAGCGCCCCTCCATCTGCTGGTCGTGCTTGTCCAGTCGCTCTTTGCCTTCGATGCCCATCCAGTTGGCGAGCACCGCCGCCTGGGACCAGTCCAGTGCGGCGGGATCGTCCGTGGCCGGCGCGGCGATGCGCGGCACGCTCGCCGATTGGATGGGGACGCGCGCGGACTCGAGGTAGGCCTCGCGTCCCTTGACCATGTACAGCCAGATGCCCTTTTCGAACAACGCCACGCGCTGCTTTTCAAGGTCCGTTTGCGCGGCCGCCTTGGCCTGTTTCACCAGCTTGCCCAGCTCAGCCATGCGGGGTTCCGTGCCCAGACAGGTCCACTGCAATTCCGCCCCCGCGATGCCTTGGGGGTAATTGGCCTTGTCCAGGAAAATGCGCTCCGCCTCGTTGTAGAAAGCCCGCATGGGCTCGGCGGCCGCGCCATAGTACCGCGTGAAGAACTCGTCAATGAGCTTGTTGCCGTCCAACCCCGGA
>JAQULY010000537.1 GCA_028718445.1 Kiritimatiellia bacterium | reverse complement strand
GGTTGCCTCAGGCGTGGTGACGACAGACGGGACGGTTGGGATGAGCAAGGCGGGTAGAAGGAGCCAGTGATGGCCGTGTCGGCGGGTTCTGGGCAGACCGGAGCACGGCGCCGACTGACGGGCGGCGATCAGGGAGGGTCAGTTTTCGGACGAGTTCAGTTGTGCAAGACGCGCAGGCGGCGCCAGCAGCAGATCGGCAGGGCGTCGTGCGGCATGTTTGCGGCCTTGGCGAGGCGATGACGATGCACTTCGGTCTCGGAACGCACTCGGCGCATGGTCTCGCGCACGAATAGTTCAGAACCGATCGCCAAGCCGTCCACCCAGTGCCGCACGCGGCGCTCGGCGCTCAGCGAGAAAGCCGTCTCGCTGGCGGCAGACGCAATCGTCGCTGCCGTATGCGCCTCGTCCAACTTCAGTTCCGCGGCCGCCAGGGCGGCGAAAGCCTTGCGGAGTGCGCACCGGATGGCCGTTGATTCCTGGTTGCGCAAAGGATCGGGCAGAGCGGGCAGCAGATATGTCTGAAAACTCTCGGCGAAGGGATGGCGGCCTGTCTGAACCCAGGCACCGTAAGAGCAGAAGCGGTAGTCGCCCGGATCGGTCACCATGCCGGCCCGGACGGGATTACGTTCAATGTAGGTCCAGCAGACCCAAAGCGCGGTGCCGGTATCGAGCACGGTGTTCTTGAAGCGTCCGGCCCACAGTGGGCCGCGCCTGCGAATGGGGCGGGAACGATTGTACCAGGCGGTGTAGAGGTGTTGGAGGTGCCGCAGACACCAGCTAACATCCCGCAGGCGCGCCTGCCATGTCCGGCATAAAGGACTACCCGGCAACAACTTGCGTTTGCCGGCGTGGAAATCCTCGAAGCGTTCGATGGTTTCTTCCTCGGAGGGCGGTTCGGCAGGCGCCTGAAGCAGCAGATGGAAATGGTTGGACATGACTTGATAGGCCACGATCCGCACGGCGTAGAGCGTCGCCACCCTGTGCAGGATGCGTACGAACTGCTCCTTATCGGCGTCATCGAGCGGTCGGTCCGCCGACGTGCCCACCACGCGGTTGTAGCAGTGGTGCCAGGTGTCCCGATATTCCGGCTTCAAACGAGGGTGTCGCATGGTTCCAGTCCTTTCAGTGTGGGGGCAATCACGCCCCCCACCTAATACGAAGGAACCAAGCCGCCAAATTTCCGCCCCTTTGGCAAAATATTTTTGTACTATCTCTCTGTCCCCACTCGTTTCCCTTCCCGTCATGCACGGTGAGTACGCCATCGTCGAAGTTGAAGCACTGCACCCGCAAGTTCAGGCACTCGAAAAGCCGGAGCCCGCAGCCGTAGAGCAGCCCGATGACCAATCCGTACGGATACGCGGTCTTCGCGACCACCGCGTCGACCTCCGCCGCCGTCAGCACGACGGGGATGTGCCGCTTGCGGTGCGCCCGGACAATGCCCTCGGCGGCGTCGAACTCCTTCCTGAAGACGTGCCGGAACAGGAACAGGAGCGCATTGAAGGCCTGGTTCTGGGTCGACGCCACGACCCGCCCGTCCACGGCCATGTGCGTCAGGAAGTTCTTCACGTCCTGCATGACGATGCCATCCGGCGGCTTCCCGGCGAAACCGGCGAACTGGCGGACCCAGCCGGCGTAGGCGTCGAAGGTCTTCGGGGAGTACTGCCGGACTCTCACCTCCTCCCCGATCCGGGCGATCACCGCGTCCCAGGGCGACGCCCCGGGCCACGTGACGGTCCGCTCGGCGACCCGGTCCGGGCGCGCCCCACGGGCCGCCCCGACCGCGGCGCCGGCTTCCCTCCCCGGCGCGGCGGGAGGGACCGCCCGCGCCACGGCCGTTCCCGAAACGGCGGTCGGCCCCACGCCGCCGACACTCGGCGCGGCGGCGCCTGGACGAACCGCGGCCCGCGGCGCCGCCAGCTCCAGGTAGAGCCCCACGCTCCGGGCGGCCTGGCCCTGCTGCTCCGCCGACTGGTTCTTGGACGCCAACTTCAGCAGGAACGCTTGCAGACTGTCCCGGTCGAGCGTTTCGCGCCCGTATTTCTCGCAGAAGTCGAAGTAATACCGGAGCCACTTCACGTAGTCCCAGACCTCTCCCGCCGCAACCCCCCGCCCCCGGGCTGCCGCGAGAAACGCCGTTTGGGCCGCCGGCTCCAACGCCTTCATGTGCGTCCTCCTTTCGCCTATCCTCACAATTAGCAGGATAGGCCGTTAGCCGAACTGACCCTACACACTTCACACTTGCCTTGTCAACCCGCTTTGACGACTATCCATACTCAACGGAGGGATAGCCGGAAACGGCTCAATCACTTGTTGGCGCCGCCGCTGCGCGGCGCCGCCATCGGTGCAGGTGAGCCACCGGCGCGATGGCCCGCGCAGCGCGGTCCATCACGCGGGTCGAGTACGACCCGCCCCTGCGGGGTCGGCGACTCACCCGCACCGTTGGGGCAGCAATGATACCGAGGACCGCTATCGGCGAGGCAATAGGGAGACGCCATGCTTATTTCGCGACTTCACGTTGAGCGGTTTAGGTCGATCTACGACGAGACGCTGGAATGCGCTCCGTTGACCATCCTGATCGGCCGCAACGGGGCCGGCAAGTCCGCCTTCATTCAGGCGCTTCGCATCTTCATGGAGACAAGCGCAACGTTGCGGGATGAGGACCATTACAACCGCAACGCAAAGGAACAAGTCCTGATCCAAGTCACCTTCTCGGCTCTGACATCGGAAGAGGTCTCTGAGTTCTCCAGCTACATTGAAGACGGGCTTCTCGTCGTTCAGCGCCGGTTTCCGGGCGGCGAATACTACGGGATGGTCAACGGGTGCGAGGACTTCGAGCCAGTACGGGAGCGGTTCAGGCAGAAGGCGAAGGTGGGTGATGTAGTCCCTGACTTGAAGAGGCTTGTCGATAGCGGGAAGTATCCGGGACTCAAGGCAGTTGCCCGGGGTATTGAGGAGGAGCTTGCTCGATGGGAGCAGGAGAACCCGACTCAATGCAAACGGTACTTCCGTTCCGGCATCTTCCAGGGGCCGCCAAACATTGCTGGTGGTAAGTTGCGGAGTCGTTCCCAATTCGTATATGTTCCCCCGGTGCGTGAAGCGGAAACTGACGCCACCGGTTCTGGGAAGCAGAGCGCCCTCACAGCACTCGTCGCCCCACTGGTGAAAGCGATCACAGACAAGAACACCTCGGTCCAGGCGGCACGGCAATCAATGGAAGGCGGGTACAGCAACTATAAGTCGGCCGTTGAAGCAGCTCCGGAGAAGAAGAGTCTTGAAGGGGAATTGACTGTACTGTTGCAGCGGTACGACGGCGAAACCGCAGCACGCATTCAACTGTCACTTGAGGAGAAACTTCCTCTCCCCCCTGTCACACCGAAGATATGGTTGCTTGAAGATGGGTTTGAGGGAGAAGTCGCACGGAAGGGCCACGGCCTCCAGCGGCTCTTCATCTTCTCAATTCTTGAACTTTACGAGAAGTTCCGAGGGGGCGGTTCAGCCGAGGATGCCGGGGGCAACATGGTGCTCGCAATCGAGGAGCCCGAACTTTACCAACATCCCGCGAGAGCGCGCTCACTGGCGCGCATCTTGTCAGACCTGAGCACTCCGAACGACAAGCGAGCATTCCGATTTCAGGTGTTCCTGACAACACACTCGCCCCATTTCGTGGGACTTGACGCATTTCCGAGCGTCCGTCGAGTGCAGAAGGTTGCATGCCCGGCCGGCCCCATGCAGACTAAGGTTACCTTTACGAACCTGAAGGACGTAGGAGACGATGTGCTGTCCGCTCTTGGCATGGCAACGGACGCCACCGATGTTAGCTCATGG
>JAQULY010000536.1 GCA_028718445.1 Kiritimatiellia bacterium | reverse complement strand
CGACGGTTTGGGGACCCCCGCCGCGGGGGACGTGAAAGGAGCCATCACGGAACAACAACTCGCCCAGGCCGTGCTGAATGAAGCGGAGTTCTACCTCGATTGACGGCAGTGCAGGGGTAACAGGTCGCTCCGTCGCAACTAAGAAGGAAGACGTACAATTATGAGCCGCTCGCTCGAACCCGAAATGCTTCACAAAACGGACGCTTACTGGCGCGCGGCCAACTATCTGTCGGTCGGCCAGATTTATCTATCTTCCGGCTATGTTCAACGCGCCGCAACTTGATGGGGTAGCGCAGGAAGTGGAGGACACGATTGTTAAAATCATGAAGGAGGCGGCATCATGCTGATTGGCGATCCTTTGAACGTCCCAATGATCGGCTCTTGGCTATCAGCGCGTCCGGCTGCCTGAACTCATTTGTGACGCCGCTGAACCGCCTGAATGAAAGAAAATTGATATGGCCATCGATCCCATCTGCGGCATGACAGTGGATGAAACGTCCGCGCTACGTGCAGAGCGTGATGGACAGACGTTCTATTTTTGCGGTGACCACTGCAGGCAGAAGTTTTTGGCAACTCCTGCCACCGCGAAGCACGAAGTGAAGCCGCATGGCAAAGCCATGTATACGTGCCCGATGCACCCAGAAGTGCAGCAGGAACATGCCGGCGATTGCCCCAAGTGTGGCATGACGCTGGAACCGAAGACGGTGACAGCGGGGACGGATGACGAGGAGAACGCCGAACTGCGCGACATGACGAAGCGCTTCTGGATCGGCGCGGTGCTGACGTTGCCGGTGTTTGTCCTGGCGATGGCTCACCTGATCCCGGCACTTTCTAGACTGTCCCTGGTGGATAGCCACGCCTCACGGTGGATCCAATTTGCACTCACCACACCCGTGGTCTGGTGGGCAGGCTGGCCGTTTTTTCGCCGTGGGTGGCGCTCCGTTGTGACGCGTCACTTGAACATGTTTACCCTGATCGCCATCGGCGTGGGCGCAGCATTTGTCTTTAGCGCTGTGGCGATACTCATGCCCGACATGTTCCCACGCGCCATGCAGCACGCGGGTGAGGTCGCCATCTACTTTGAGGCCGCAGCGGTGATCGTTGTGTTAGTGCTCCTTGGTCAGGTACTCGAACTCCGTGCCCGCAGCCGCACGGGCAGCGCCATCAAAGCGTTGTTAAACCTTGCACCGCCCACGGCGCGACAAGTCACACCAAGTGGCGATCATGAAGTCCCGCTCGACCAAATAAAAGTCGGCTACTGGTTGCGCGTGGTTCCAGGTGACAAGGTGCCCGTTGATGGCGCGGTGGTCGAGGGTCACTCCAGCGTGGAAGAATCCATGATCACCGGCGAACCGCTCCCGGTGGAAAAGACCGTCGGCGACAAAGTGACAGGCGGCACGGTTAATGGTCCCGGCAGCTTCGTCATGCGCGCTGAGCGAGTTGGCAGCGACACGTTGCTCGGGCAGATCGTTAACATGGTTGCCGAAGCCCAGCGTAGCCGCGCGCCCATTCAAGGTCTCGCCGACAAGGTCGCGGGCATCTTCGTGCCGGTGGTGCTGGCTGTTTCGGTGCTCACTTTCGTCCTCTGGATGTGGCTTGGGCCGGAGCCAAAGCTCGCGCATGCCATCGTCAACGCCGTCGCGGTCCTCATCATCGCTTGCCCGTGCGCCCTCGGTCTGGCTACGCCCATGTCCATCATGGTCGGCGTCGGACGCGGCGCGCAGGAAGGCGTGCTCGTGAAAAACGCCGAGGCACTCGAACGGTTGGAGAAAGTCACCGCGCTCGTCGTGGACAAGACGGGCACTCTCACGGAAGGCAAACCCAAACTCATAGATATCCTGCCAACAGACGGTTTCGACGCGAAGGAGTTCCTGCGTCTCGCCGGCTCACTGGAGCAGAACAGCGAACACCCGCTTGCCGCCGCAATTGTGCGAGGTGCGAAGGAGCGAGGCGTTGTTTTCGAGGCCGTGAAAGACTTCAGGTCCGTAACGGCTGGTGGGGTGCTGGGCAACGTCACGGGTCGTCACGTGATGATCGGCAAACCGCATTTCTTGCGGAGCGAAAAGATTACCGGCATGGAATCGCTTGAAGCGTCGGCTGTAAAACTTCAAGAAGAAGGCAAGACCGCGATGTTTGTCGCTATAGATGGCAAGCCAGCCGGAATCCTCGCCGTCGCCGACCCGATAAAATCTACTACGATGGAAGCAATCCGCGATCTTCACACGCTTGGGCTAAAGCTCGTCATGCTCACGGGTGACAACCGCCGCACCGCCGCCGTGGTGGCCAAGAAACTCGGCCTTGACGCCGTGGAAGCCGAGATCGACCCTGCCGGCAAAGTCGCCCATATTAAAAAACTACGCACGGAAGGTAAACACATTGCAATGGCCGGCGACGGCATCAATGACTCGCCCGCCCTGAGCGAAGCGGAGGTCGGCATAGCTATGGGCACCGGTACCGATGTTGCTATGCAAAGCGCGGGCATCACCCTCGTGAGAGGCGACCTCCGCGGCATTGCCCAGGCCATCCGCCTCAGTCGCGCCACCATGCGGAACATCCGGCAGAACCTGTTCTTCGCCTTTCTCTACAACGCGCTTGGTATTCCGGTGGCGGTTGGGGCACTTTACCCGTTCTTCGGCTTGCTGCTCAGCCCGATCATTGCCGGCGCCGCAATGAGCCTGAGTTCCGTCTCGGTCATCAGCAACGCCTTGCGGCTGCGGAAAGTGAGGCTGTGATTATGCAACGTACCAAAACAAAAACAAAGACGCTCACCCCGGAACTGCTCCACAAGATGGATGCCTACTGGCGCGCCGCCAACTATCTGTCGGTCGGCCAGATTTACCTGTACGACAATCCGCTGCTGAAGCGGCCGCTGACGCTCGCGGATGTGAAGCACATGCTGCTAGGGCACTGGGGCACGACTCCCGGGCAGAACTTCATTTATGTGCACTTGAACCGGGTGATCAAGAAATACGACCTCAACATGATATACGTCTCCGGCCCCGGGCATGGCGGCCCGGCCGTCGTGGGCAACACATACCTCGAAGGCACCTACAGCGAGATCTACCCCGACATCAGCCAGGACGAAACCGGGCTGCGGAAACTCTTTCTTCAGTTTTCGTTTCCCGGAGGAATTCCCAGCCACGCATCGCCGGAGTGTCCGGGGTCGATTCACGAGGGGGGTGAGTTGGGGTATTCGCTCAGCCATGCCTTCGGGGCGGTGTTCGACAATCCTGATCTGATTGTCGCCTGCGTCGTCGGGGACGGCGAAGCGGAAACAGGTCCATTAGCCACGGCATGGCACTCCAACAAATTTCTCAATCCGATCACCGACGGTGCGGTCCTGCCGATCCTGCATCTCAACGGCTACAAGATTGCCAACCCGACCCTCCTGGCCCGGATCGAGCATGAAGAATTGGAACAGTTACTCCGCGGTTACGGGTGGATGCCCCATTTTGTCGAGGGTCACGAACCCGAGAAGATGCACAAAGCGATGGCCACGACGCTCGACATGGTGGTTGAGGAGATCAAAAACATTCAGCAGGAGGCTCGTGCAAAAGGAAGCTTCAAACGGCCGCGCTGGCCGATGGTCGTCCTCAAGTCGCCCAAGGGTTGGACGGGACCGAAGGTCGTCGATGGGTTGCAGATCGAAGGCACCTTCCGGGCGCACCAGGTGCCGCTTGCCGACCCGGCCACCCATCCTGAACACCTCACACTGTTGGAGGACTGGCTCAGGAGCTACCGACCGGAGGAACTCTTCGATGACCAGGGCCGCCTGAAACCGGAACTGGCCGAACTGGCGCCCAAGGGCGAACGACGCATGGGCGCGAATCCCCACGCCA
>JAQULY010000535.1 GCA_028718445.1 Kiritimatiellia bacterium | reverse complement strand
GTCGCTCACTGTGTATCCGCTGCCGCCGGTCGAGAGCGTCCAGCTGACGAGGCCACCCGGACCCTCCGACCCTTTGAACAATCCGCTCGTCGTCGCCATCCAGTAAACCGGTGGTACGGCGCCATCACTGGTGATTGCCGTGACGAGTTCTGGCGCGGCTGGACTCGGGCCGTTCAGTCCCCACGGCGTGCAGTTGAGCCCGCCAGGACTTTCGATGCACTTGAAGGCGCCATGCTGTCTCGTGCCGACGTACATTATTTTCGCCTTGTCGACGTACAGCGCCGTTGGACGGTAGTTCTGCGGAGGTGACGCCGGGACGTAGTGGTGCGCCACCGTCGGTCCTATGGCTGTTGCATTGTGGCTAATGCCGATCCGGTCGCTGAGGGCGAAGTATAGGCTATTGTGGTCGAGCGGATCAACGGCGAGGGTGTTGCGCGACCAGTAGTCCGGGGGGTCCAGCGCCGAGAACGTCGTGGGCACGTGCACCGGCGTTCGGACATCCCAGCTGACGACATTGCAGGTCCCGGGCTGGCTGGCGACAAACGTCACGGCGTAGCCGTCGCCGCTTTGACTGCGGGCGTAGGCGATCGCCGGATGCGACGGCGCAAATTGGAACGCGAAGTGATCGTTGCTGCCGGCACCCGGCGGCGCGCCGGCGTCCGTCCAGGCGCCCGCACCGACGCCGAGCGTGTCCGAGCACAGGCTACTGTTATCCTGCGATCCCAGGAACACGCGGCGCGTGGAAGGGAACGCCTGATTCGGACTGTCGCGAACAGCCACGGCGGCGTAGTAGGCCTGCCAGACGGTCAGGCCGGCGTGTCCCATGTCTGCACCGCTCCCCGGCGTGATCGCGACGCCGGGAGACCAGGGCCATCGCATGATGTTGCTGTACAACCCACTCGCTGCCGATCCATCCGTCGTTGCCCACAAGTAGCCGCCTGCGCGGGGATCGGAGTCGGCATAGATGGCGCGGGCGTCCGCATGTAGCGGGCCGCCCGTGAGCTCGTACCAGTCGCCGAGATCCGGCGTCTGCGACGGCACCACATCCCCGAGAAACAATTCGGGACCAAAGCCGCTTGCGACCAGCGCTCGCGAATCCCCACTCGGACTTCCCCAGGACCACTGCCATACCCATTCGCCGACAGACGGTGGCGTGGGTTCCACTTGTCCCGACGATTTGGGATACAGATAGATTCTGGTTTGGGAGCTGCTATCTCTCACCGCGGCGGCCAGCCGGTACGACGAACCCGGAAACCCGATGAACGCCAATGCTGTGACGACGCCGTCGGGGAGGCCCAGGTTCAACGCTTCCCATTTGTCGCACGCGATCGAGGGTCCCCATTCGGAACCGGGGCCGCATTTGCTTCGATAGACACCCGGGGATCCGACGCCTTCGTCGGAGGTGGCGAACCAGACTGTCGGCCCACCGGGATCGACGGCAATGCTGGTAATACATGTCCCAGGACCGGCGGCCCCGGACGCTTGTTTGAATGTGACACCGTCGAGCGCGTAGAGGAGCCCGCGGCAGGGCGGACTCACGAAAACGGCGCGCTTGGTTGTCGAAAATTTCAGTTGCGCGAAGGGTCTCGGATCGGTCGTGCCGCGGCGCGGCAACAGCGGTGCGGGTGTCCCGCCCGGGTTGACGAGCGCGGTCACCGAATCGCCGCTGTTCGTGGTGGCGTACAGTCCGTTCCACGTCATCACGAAGTAGCGATTCGGATCGATGAGGTCGCGTTCGAGATGGACGACGCTGTAGTCACCGTAGCCCCAGTTATGGGGGAATGTCCACAGCGCCCCGTTATTAGTGCTGCGCCACAGGCCACCGCCAGGACTTCCGACCACCCAGCGACTCTCGCCCGTGCGCACGATGGCATCCAGGCGACCACCCAGTTCAGGGCCGCGCTCGGACCAGGTCGACGGTACCGCGGGCGGTCCGCCCTTGGTTAGCAGCGGCGAGCCGATGGAAGAGTGGTCGGCGTTCGTCGCGCGTTCGTTGTCCTCAGTTTCCGTGATCTCATCGTGAGGTTCCGATCGGACACAGACGCCGAAGCGGCAAGCGTCTTTCGATCCGCAGGCAACTCCGGGAGCGCCGCAGCTCCGGGCGTTGGACGTGAAGGTCCGGGAGCGATCGTCGTGTCGCGCTTCGATCTGCTGAGCGACGGCGAGATTCACGGCCAGCAGGACCGCCGCGGCGACGCCCAAGGTGGCTAATGTGAAGCGATGTAATCGCATGGGTACCTTTCTGCGATATTGTCACATGTTGCGGACGGCTCCTGAGCTGTGAGTCGGTCAGACTCAGAATCATTCGACTGCAACGGTGGGAGAGCAGTCCATATTCCGCCGCTTTCTCCCTACATATTCCCGATATACGCGTCGAAATCGCCAGGGTGGGTGGGACGCGAAGAGGTCGGAGCACGTACCCTCGAACGCAATGCGTGCTCACTGGCGTAGTGCGTCCGGACCCTGTTACGCCTCAGGCGCCTCGGTCTCAGACTCGGACGGCAGGGTTCGGACCGCGGCCCATCATCAGATCAGCAGCGTCGCCGCAGCCTCCTCGTCCGTCTCGGGCTGCTGTCGGTAGCCATCAGTATAGCACGTCGCCATCTCCTGCGCGCACTGATGGCGCGATCTTGACGGTGTGTTTCCCATTCTCCTGACCTCTTGCCTCCATATTCGCGTTTTGCGCGGACTGCAAGATACGCTGGTAAATCTCTGCTACGGTGCCAGGGTGCGGTTTACTTTGTGAAAGATGCAAATAGCTTAAGGCTGTCCAACGTTCAAGGCCACCGGCCTGACGCGGCCTTATGCGGCAGGTCCGGTTGACCGCAGGGTTGGGCTTCTGTGCGGGATAGTTCGGGTAGAAGTTCGTCTATACAATCCGCAACGCTTCTTGACGTATCAACAACGATCCTGTCTACGGTCCGATCGTCATACTCACGATTCTCGACTTCGCTCCACGTCGGTAGCTTCATCCCCGATACGGTGCACATGCGAGTCTCGACTCTCTCCGACGATGCTCATGGGCATCGAAACAAACAACCTCGATGTTGACATGACGAGCCCGTGTTTCCAGGGCGACTTGTTCCCACTCGCGGCGGGTCAATTCGATTGAATTGCAGGAGTGTGCGATTACGCGTATTCCCAAGCGTAGATTGTCGGTTGCGATCCGATAGGCTGATCGATACCCTTCACCCTGTACATCGACAGAACACGGATCTCTCAACCCTTGCTCGATGGCATCGATCCGTAGATAGGCACTATGTAGCCGTTGCGCAATCAACTGCGTAAGAGTGGTTTTCTCTGTTCCGGGAAGGCTGGAGACTATATAGAGGGTTGGCTCATCGAGGATCATATCTGCCTCCTGGAAGCCCAACTATTATGTAAGCTGACCAGTCCATCTCGACCGGCCGCTTTTGAAGTTAGTCCACCCTCTCCAACCTTTTCGGGTACTTAACAACAGATTTATATGAATGTTGGCAACGGAAAACGCTGCACCTATGTCAGCCCATCCAATCTCCAGATGTTCTGGACTCCAGCAATCGGGCCGCTTGACAAGCGTGAGAAAGGATAAACATAGATGGGCCACGAGCGATGGAAAGGCAACGATGAAGAGTGAGCGGAAAATAGTGACCCGTCCAAGACTCGATGCAAGTAGTTGGCGCTCCGGTACCTTGATCTGACGATCCTCTTCTCGGGGAAGGTGGCGGCATGACCGATCCACCGGGCACCATTCCAGGATGTGGCATTGTGAAAGTCTTCCGTGCGATCTCCAGCCGACGACAAGCAAGGTGGGCGCTCCTCAGTCGCTCGGCTTCCTCAGCCTGCTGACATTCCAACTACCT
>JAQULY010000534.1 GCA_028718445.1 Kiritimatiellia bacterium | reverse complement strand
CCGCTCGCGAGCCCGCCTGCCCGTAAGCGCCAGCATGTCCGGCTCCCCGCTCTCATCTTCCGGCGCGATCTCGATCTTGCCGCCGCCCAGGCCGAACTCGCCCATGTCCGCGCCGTGGCACCAAGCCCAGGCTGCCGCCGTCAGTTCATCCTCGCGCGCCATGAGCTGCGTCTTGCCCCACGCCTTGACGACTTCCGCCGGCCACCGCTGCGCCATACGGTGATGTACCGCCTGCACCACCTTGTCGCTCCCCTCGATGCCGATATACCGCCCCACCTGCCAGATGAGATACGCCGTGGGGTTCGGCAGCGCCAGATGGTCGAGCGCATCGCGCAGGATTGCCAGTTGCTCTTTCCTCTCGGACTTGCTGCGTGGCCGCGGCTCTTCCCGCTCGATCTCGTCCAGACGCGCCTGCACCAGCGTCTTGGGCGCCTCCCGCCGCGTGACGATCAGCTTCACCGCCCGCACATCTTCCGCGAGCACGCCCCAGCCCTCTTGCTCGGTGAACGGCGGCAGATAGTCCGCCCAGCCCTTCGGCCCCGACCACCCCATCACCACCAGCCGCTCTCCCATATCCTCGCCACGGTAGACCGGATTGGCCGCCGTCCCCTCTACCAGGTCGCGCACATCGACCGCCTTACCCGGCTCACCCGCCCACGCCAGCACACTGAACTGCATCTTCTTCATGGTTGCTCCCTTTCGTTTGGCAACTATCCGCCCACTGCGACTCATCCACGCACTCGCTGCATGGCCAGTCCTCTTCGCCGACATACCAATGCCGGCAGTTCACACACGCCTTTCGTGTCCCTTCGCCTGTCACGGCATCCTCAGCAGCACCTGCGCGATGTGCGCGACCTGCCGCCGCGCATCCGCCAGCGCCCCATGCTCCGCCGCCTTCGCATCCCACGGCACCAGGTCCGCATAGAGCGCCGCGAAGGTCCGGAAACAGCGTTCCTCCCAATAAAACCACGGCGGCGTCCGGCCTACGACCTTGTAAGCCGCTTCCAATATCGGCATATCGAAGCTGGCGCCATTGCCCCAGATCGAGAGCTTGTTTCCACTCGCGCGACGCACCGCCTGCACATCCACATCGAGAAGCTCAAGCGCCTCGCGCAGATCCAAGCGCCGCTCGTCCGGCGCCCCCAGCAAATCCCGCTTGGCCAGCAACGCCCACTTGAGCGTAGCGGCATCGATTGTCAGCCCATCGCTCTGACAGCTCTCGATGTCCACCAGATGCAGCCACTCCAGCGCGCTCTTCGGCTCGTTCGCATCGAAGCTGCCGACCCTTCCATTGCGCACCTGGAACGCCACCACGCCGATTTCATGGATCACGCACCCCGGTTTTCTTCCCAACGTCTCCAGGTCCACCATCACATGCCAGCCGTCCATATTCATTTACGTCTTCTCCCCTTCCTTCGCGGCGAGTGTGATTTCCCCACGCGCCACCATCCCCCGTTCGGTTGCGTCCAAATGTCGCTGGAGGTGTTCCCTTTCCGCGTCGCTCATTTCCTCGGGAACCTTTTCGGGCGGCACCCGCGCCGCATCCAACTCCGCCAGCCTCAGCCCGCGGCACCACCGCCGCGCCTTACGCGCAGCGCTCTCCGCGCCCGCCGCCGCGTAGGCGAAGCCGGCCGCGTCCCCGGCCCGCGCCGCGCGCAGCATCATGGTTCCGCAGGCCTGCGTTTCCGCCGCCAATTGCAGCGCCTCCGCCATCAGCCCCGGCTCCATCATTCCGCCCGCCCGATACACCGCCTCTTCCTCGCTCATGACACCCTCCGCAGTTTCCGCTCGTCCACAGGAACCGGCGCCGGCTTCATGCGCGATCCCCGCCGGCGCGCCTCATTCACCCCCAGCCGTCCGGATTGCACCAGGAATTGACTCAGGCTCTGATGGTTGAACCGGGCAGCCCGCAGGAAGATGTCCTTAAGCTCCGGCTCGATCCGCAACTGCACTCGCTCTGCCTTCATGGCACTCATAATAGCGCGGCACGTAAAGCTAACGCAAGTATAATGTGAGTACAAACGAAACACAACTAGGCATTGACAAACCGCGCATAATGTGTGTACATTGTTCCCATGGGGGAGAAACTAGACCGCCGCATCAATCTGAGGGCCGACCCGGACGAGTGGGCCGCCTTTGAGGCCGCCTGTCGCGCGGTGCATGCCAAACCGTCCTCGGTCATGCGCGACTTGACCAATGCGGCCGTCGGTTACATTCACGAGGTATGTGCGCCCCGAGGCCGTTGGTTGCAGCCCGACCTCACCCAATACATCGCGGGACTGCCCCCGGCCATTGCGCACTCCCCGATTCACGTTCGCAACGGTTCCGGCAAGGTCAGCATCAACAAGAAGTTCGTCCGATGAGCTTCCTGACCCGCATGTTCAGCCACCCCCCAATTGAAGCATCCAAGTTGCGCGCTTGGGCAAACGCCAACTTCAAGCCTCACGTCCGGCCGACGGATGCAAACCTGCCGTTAGTAACACAGCTATCCACAACTGTCATATGGTGCATCACCAGATTTGGCGACCGGTCAGCAAACCCAAGGTTTCCCGCGCAGTATGCAGGCGATCTTGCTGTGTTCGAGTGGGCAACCTACGCATATTGTGAACTTGCATGGTGGCATAGCGACCATAGCGGCATCCACCCAGAACAAGACTCCATACTAAAATACCTATGCCGTGACTTCGTTGACCGATTCGAAACCGAGACGGGCATTACATGTGTGCGCGATGTGATTACTGCAAGGATCGATCTCTACACGGACCTTGCCGCGCGCGGCAAAACAGGGTCAATCCCGTTTCACATAGAGCAGTTAATTCTTAAGAGCACGGAGGACCACAATATTCAGCCCTATAATCCAGACGAACCGCTCATCGTCGGGGACTTTCTTGTGTCACAACAGATACGATCATCACTTAACGCCGCAAAGCAGAACATGATTCCTGCAATGCTCGAAGCCGTTCACGATTTCTACCAAATGGTCGCGCCTGGCCACCAGTTGCTGCCATGAAGGCCCACACCGCCACCACACAAGTGCCCCCGCCGCCCGACTGGGAGAAGTTCGCCGACCTTGCCCAGCGCGTGGCCGATTTCGAGGCGCGATCCGGCCGCAGCGTCGAGATTGCCCGCGCCATCGAACGCGACCGCATGACGCGCCAGACGCGCGAACGGCGCTTGTTGCATCGCATGGTACGACAGCCCACGCCCCCCGATCCACCCCCGCCACCCGTCGCGCCTCCTGCCCCGGCCGCCCCCATGAAGCCGGAAGACTGGCGCGCCCTTGCCCTCTGGATTGCCCCGGCCGCAGTTTCGACCATGCTCCTAGTCGCGACCGATGACGACCTCGACGGCAGCTACTACACGCTCTTGCGCTGGGTTGTCTTTGGCGTCGCCGTTTGGCTGACGATTCGCCTCTCTGAAGCCTGCAAATGGGGCTGGATGTGGACGCTCATGCTGGTTGCCGGCATCTTCAATCCATTCTTCCATGTTCACATGGTGCGCGGCCTCTGGGTAGCGGTAGACCTTGCCACGATTCCCCTGCTGCTGATTGCCACCGGACTTTCCGGCCACAACCATTCACCGGCCCCATCTTCCGTCCCCGCCGCCCCCATAAGACAGCCTAAGACACCTTCCCTCACTGGGGCTACAACTCTGGTGCCATCATCCCCCCAAAACCCCATAAACCCCCAATAAAATCCCCTTTATGCGCTATCCGCCCTAGCTTGTGGATCTGGTGGTCGCGGGTTCAAGTCCCGTCTTTCGCCCCATTTCCGCTTCGGTCACCACTCGATGTGGCGCAATTCGCGACCCATCGAATTCATTTGACGCCGGCCGTCGGCTTTGGCATA